>CAYZKX010000185.1:0-5008 GCA_964479055.1 uncultured Flavobacteriaceae bacterium | reverse complement strand
ACTTTATATTCTATAGCAAAAAAGTACCATCTTAGTGTAGAACAGTTAAAACGAATGAATAATCTAAGATCAGATACCATTAATATTGGCCAGATCTTAAAAGTTCCACAATAAAAAAAGCCTTACCAAATTGGTAAGGCTATTATCTTGAAGATTAGTTTTGTCACTTCATTTTTTGTTTGGATAGCCAATTTGTATATGTTTTGAATTGCTCTTCAGAGAGGATCTTCATCATATTACTTTTAAATGTATTATCAATTTTAGACTTCAATTTTGAATTTTCATCCAATGACATGTCTTTTTGCGTAAGATCTTCAACGTAGGCCTTATCTCTAGAGTATATGGCACGCCAAACAAGTGCTGCCTGATTATCATCTAAATTCAAAACCTTGGTCAATTCCGCCGATTGCCGTTTGGCACTCTCATCCAGGTTTTTATACTTGTCCTGAGACCATGCTGTGGTTGTATTGCATACTAAGGCTAGGGCGATCAATGTAAGTGTAACTATTTTTTTCATCTGTTTTTGCGTTCTTTTTACCAATGGTAGGGACCATTTGAAATCAAATCTAAACTACTAAAATACCAAAAATAAAGGGTATTCTTAAAAAAAGCATTGTATAATACAATGCTTTTTTAAACTAACCAACCTAATTAACTTCTCTTATGTAGAAATTTTTTACAAAATGTGAATTTATAATTAGACTATGTAAATTAAATATGGTTTAATAAAGATTAATTAGACCTAAAAAAAGAACTAACTTTGATTCCAATCAAAACAAATGAACATGAAAAAACTAATATTTTTCTCGGTAGTGATGTTGCTTGTTTCTTGTAAAAAAGAGACATCAACCATTTCTGAAGAGCAAATAGAATTAACCGAAATGCAAAAAAACTTAAATAAATATACCACTTTTCAATTAACGGCCGATCTTAGTTCGTTGAGTGAAAATGAAAAAAAAATGATTCCAATATTGATTGAAGCTGCCAAGATTATGGATGATTTATTTTGGTATGAAGCTTATGGCGATAAAGAGGCCTTATTAAATAGTATTGAAGATGAAGATACTAGACAATTTGCTTTGATCAACTATGGTCCTTGGGATCGTTTAAATGGTAATGCGCCATTTATTGATAGTGTAGGAGAAAAGCCTGCTGGCGCTAATTTTTATCCTCAAGACATGACAAAGGAAGAATTCGAAGCTGCCGATATTGAGGACAAACAAAGTATTTACAACTTTGTAAGACGTAATGAAGAGGGTCAACTCTATTCGATTCCGTATCACATTCAATTTCAAGATCAGGTCAATAAAGCAGCCAATTTGTTACTTGAAGCAGCCAATTTTGCGGATGACCAAGGATTGAAATCGTATTTATTGTTAAGAGCAGATGCGCTCCAAAATGATGAATATCAAGCCAGTGATTTAGCTTGGATGGACATGAAAAGCAATACTATTGATGTGGTTATTGGACCAATTGAAACTTATGAAGATCAACTTTACGGTAACAAAGCAGCACACGAAGCTTATGTTTTGGTAAAAGATCAGAGATGGAGTGGACGTCTTGCACGATTTGCTAATTTTTTACCTGAATTACAAGAAGGACTGCCTGTTGATGACGCCTATAAAACGGAAACTCCTGGAACAGATTCAGATCTCAATGCCTATGATGTAGTGTATTATGCTGGCGATTGCAATTCGGGTAGTAAGACGATTGCCATAAACCTTCCAAATGATGAAGAAGTTCAATTACAAAAGGGAACAAGACGACTGCAATTAAAAAATGCAATGAAGGCAAAATTCGATAAAATATTGGTGCCTATTTCTCAGGAATTAATCGATGAAACCCAACGTCAACACGTTACCTTTGATGCTTTTTTTGCTAACACTATGTTTCATGAAGTAGCACATGGCTTAGGCATAAAAAATACAATTAATGATCAAGGTACAGTAAGAAGTGCTTTAAAAGAACACGCTAGCGCTTTAGAGGAAGGAAAGGCAGATGTCTTGGGTTTATATATGGTACAACAGTTACATCAAAAAGGAGAAATAGAAGGAGACTTAAAAGACTACATGACGACCTTCATGGCGAGTATTTTTAGGTCTGTTCGGTTTGGGGCTTCTAGTGCTCATGGTAAAGCTAACATGATTCGCTTTAATTACTTCAAAGAAAAAGAAGCCTTTAAAAGAAATGAGGATGGTACTTATACAGTAAATTATGATAATATGTTGATTGCTATGGAGGATCTATCCCGATTGATCCTAACCCTCCAAGGTAATGGCGACTATGACGGCGTGGCTAAATTGGTTGCTGATAAAGGTAAAATAGCACCTGAGCTACAAGCAGATCTTGATGGTTTGGCCAAAGCACAAATTCCAATAGACGTCGTCTTTGAACAGGGCATTGAAGTCTTGGGACTATAGCAGATTGAAATGGAATAAAAAAAAGCTTCGCATTGCGAAGCTTTTTTTTATTCGAGTTCAAGACTAGTTTTTAGCTTTTGTGATCGCATAAGCCGGATCTAATATAGTATTGATTCGTTGCTCGACATCTTGCAAATGAATACGCGTCATAGAATCGCCTGTTCTTCCAGCGGCTGCACGTACCTGACGTTTCAAGGTATTAAGTTCAGCACGTGCTACTGAACGGATATCAGATTGACTGGTGTTGACCACCGTTGATTTTTGATAACCACCAAAAGCAGGTGCCTTACGCTGGTTTGGTGCTGTCATTAAATAAGCTAAGCGATCCACATGTGCACGTTGTAAATTACGGCGGTAGGTGTCAATGGCACTGCCGCTGCGTAATTCACTCCAAATACCGTTTCTCAAGTCAGACATCATATCTGTTAACTTGTATGCATCATTACCATTTAAAGCTTCATTTTCAATAATACGACCCAATTTTCCTAATCGTAAAATATTATTAAGAGTTCGCACTTGTAATGCACGAACGCGCTCTACAGAACCTGAATATTCTATGCGACCAAAAATTTCTTGATCAATAAGCCATTCAGGTGTTTCAAATAAATTATCTTGAATGAATTCAAGACAATTCTCTTGATGTTCTTTTGGAACATGAGTATAAACCGCTCCATCTTGATCGGCTGTTTTATAGTATTCGTATACACCACCAATATTATTGGAAACATGTCCCATATAACGATTGAATTGAGAGATGACATGACCATACATTTCACCTAAGTCATCATAATCTTCACCTGGCTCGGTAGTCCAATTTCTAAGTTCTGGAACTATACGTTTTAGATTTTTAATCCCATAATCACTAGCTAGGATAGCGTTATCACCTAGATCTTCAGTTTGAGAGCTCGGATCAACTACATCTCCTACTTGCTGGTGCCCGAATCGATACATTGGATCGTCAGCGTGATCAGTTATCCACTTATTAAGGGTTTCTTTTTCATCCTCTGGAGTTTCGGCATCTAAAATCGGTCTATAGCCCCAGCGCACCGCATGCTTGTCATATACACCTACATTTGGCATTAGCGCTACACCATCATCTCCTGGTTGCGCTATATAGTTGAAGCGCGCATAATCCATTATAGAAGGTGCTGTACCGTATTGTTGTGTGAATGCCGCATCACGCAATTTCTCAACAGGATAAGCCACGCTACTTCCCATATTATGTGGTAATCCTATTGTATGACCAACTTCATGAGCAGAGACAAAACGAATCAATCTTCCCATAACCTCAGTTTTAAATTCAGGGCTTCGTGCCTCAGGATTAATAGCAGCGGTTTGAACAAAGAACCACCCTCTTAAAAGTGACATTACGTTATGAAACCACCCGATATCACTTTCTAAAATCTCGCCACTTCTGGGATCGCTCACGTGGGGACCGTATGCATTTGGTATTGGAGATGCAAAATAACGCACCACAGAATAGCGCACATCCTCTGGACTCCATTCAGGATCTTCTTCTACCGTTGGTGGATCTTTTGCGATAATGGCATTTTTAAATCCAGCTGCTTCAAAGGCTGGTTGCCAATCTTCAATTCCCTGCTTAATGTACTTACGCCATTTTTCAGGAGTTGCACGATCAATATAATATACAATTGGTTTCTTTGGTTCAACAAGTTCACCACGTTTAAACTTTTCAATATCTTCATCTTTAACTTCTAAACGCCATCTATCTAGGTACATTACCGTTTTACTTCGTTGTGCTTCAGAACCATAGTCTACTTGACCTCTTGCAAACCAACCTACACGTTCATCAAAGAGTCTTTTTTTCATTGGAACCTTTGGCAACAATATCATAGAATTATTCAATTCAATAGAAATTGTTCCTGTGCTTGCGTTGCTTGGAGGTGCACCAGCGTTATATGTTTTTACGTGTCTTGCTTCAATATTTAACGGATAACTTTTTACGCTTTCTATAAAAGATTTGTTAGCATCCAATCGAGAGACTTTATATTGCTTTCTTCTAGAATCAGGCAACCCAAATGCTTTGACATCTTTTTCATAGAGCTCTGTAACATCTATCACTGTGCCCGTCGAATCTTTGCTAAATGCTTTAATTGGGAAGGTATATAAAACAGGTTCAAAATTTGAATTTACTACCGCTTCATGAATTGGTAATGAATCAGCCGCG
The DNA here is from genome assembly GCA_964479055.1 of uncultured Flavobacteriaceae bacterium. Taxonomy (GTDB): domain Bacteria; phylum Bacteroidota; class Bacteroidia; order Flavobacteriales; family Flavobacteriaceae; genus CAYZKX01. The sequence continues at coordinate 400 of CAYZKX010000185.1, read as the reverse complement.
GTAATACCATGTGAAACCACTCGAAGTAAAATTTTCTTATCTTTCTTTTGCCAACGTACAACTTGTTCATTGGTTTGCTCACCACCAAAGCCAATATTAGTTGCTGTTCTTGATATTCGGCTTACAACTAGCATTTCTCTTTCCAGTAACGAATCTGGAATTTCATAGAAATATTTGGTGTCTATTTTATGTACAGTAAATAGTCCAGAATCAGATTTAGCTTCCTTTGTAATAACCTTGCTGTAAGGCTGTATATCTCCTTTTTTTGGTTTTGGTTTAGATTGCGCTGCAGCTGCTTTTTTTTGAGCTTCGGCTTCTTTTGCCTTTTTTGTTGTGGTGCAAGAAGAGACAATTAATGTCAATGCCAGCATCAAAACTTTTAGTGTAGAACGTGTCAATG
>CAYZKX010000184.1:0-5077 GCA_964479055.1 uncultured Flavobacteriaceae bacterium | reverse complement strand
AAAACGGCAATATTCAATTTCATAATTAATACGTTTGTTGAGCCTCAAAGGCTTCAATATGTTCTTTTTTACTTAATAAATAATCAATATCATCATAACCATTAATTAAGCATGTTTTTTTGTAAGGATCAATTTCAAATTTTTCAAAACGTTTACTGCTTTTAACGGTAATTTTCTGTGCCGACAAATCAATCTTCAATGTTATTGTGGGATCTGCATTAATTTCCGTGAATAAATGATGTAAAAAGTCCTTGGACACTTGAATTGGCAATAAACCATTGTTTAATGCATTACCCTTAAAAATATCGGCAAAGAAACTAGATACAATAACTTTAAAACCGTAGCCACTTAATGCCCATGCGGCATGTTCTCTACTTGAACCACAGCCAAAATTATCGCCAGCAACTAAAATCCTTCCATTGTATTTTGGGTCATTTAATGGAAAGTCAGAAATTGGTTTACCGCTTTTATCAAAGCGCCAATCTCTAAATACATTATCTCCAAAGCCCTTTTTGTCTGTTGCTTTTAAAAATCGTGCAGGAATAATTTGATCGGTATCAACATTTTCGGTGTTTAAAGGGATGGCTTGAGATATTATAGTTTTAAACTTTTCCATACTACACCAGTTCTAAGGTTTCAACATTTTTGGTCACATCTACGATCTTGCCTGCTACTGCAGTTGCTGCGGCAACTAATGGACTTGCTAATATGGTTCTTGATCCTTGACCTTGCCTGCCTTCAAAATTTCTATTTGAGGTAGATACACAATATTCACCTTGCGGGATCTTGTCATCATTCATTGCAAGACAAGCCGAACAACCTGGTTGCCTTAATTGGAAGCCAGCCTCCTCGAAAATATCTTGAAGTCCTTCTTCTTTAATTTGAGCCTCAACTTGCTTACTGCCAGGAACCAACCAAGCAGTAACATTTTCAGCTTTTTGTTTTCCTTTAACATATTGAGCTGCCACTCTAAAATCTTCAATTCTAGAATTGGTGCAACTTCCAATAAACACATAGTTAATAGGTTTGTTAATAAGCGAATCTCCCATATTAAAATTCATGTATTCAAGTGATTTCTTGAATGAAGAATCAGATGTTACGGGTATAGTTTCAGAAATCTTAATGCCCATTCCTGGATTGGTGCCATAGGTTAACATAGGCTCAATATCAGAAGCATCAAAAACATATTCTTTATCAAAAGTAGCATCCATATCAGTAGGTAATGTTTTCCAGTATGCTACCTTTTTTTCGAATTCTTCTCCTTTTGGTGCGAATTTTTTTCCTTTTAAATAGTCAAATGTGATTTCGTCTGGAGCTATCATGCCACCGCGTGCTCCCATTTCAATACTCATATTACAAACGGTCATACGACCTTCCATACTCATGTTTTCAAAAACATCACCTGCATATTCACAGAAATATCCTGTTCCTGAATTTGTGCCTAATTGTGAAATAATGTAGAGAATTATATCTTTTGGAAGTACACCAGTTTTTGGTTTACCATTTACAGTTACACGTAAACTTTTAGGCTTTTTGAGGAGTAAACATTGGCTAGCAAACACTTGAGCGACTTGACTTGTGCCAATACCAAAAGCTATAGCACCAAATGCACCATGGGTGGATGTATGACTATCACCACAAACCAAAGTCATTCCAGGTTGCGTGATACCTAGTTCAGGAGCCATTACGTGAACAATTCCATTGTACTGATGACCCAATTCATAGAGAGTAATATTATTTTTCTTGCAGTTTTCTGAAAGCTGTGTCAGTTGTTTTCTAGATAATTCATCCTTGATAGGAAGATGTTGATTTAAGGTAGGGGTATTGTGATCTGCAGTGGCCACAATTTGATCAGGTCTAAATATTGGTATTTTCCTTTCTTCTAGTTCTTTAAATGCTTGAGGACTTGTAACCTCATGAATTAAATGTTTATCAATATAAAGAATTTGAGGCCCATTTTTAATAGTATCAACTACATGTGCATCCCACACTTTATCAAATAATGTTCTTCCCATTTATGCAGAAATTAGTTCTTGATAAATATTACTTGTTTCTATAATTTGATGAATATCAGCATCACCAATTTCTTTTTTCTTGTCAGCAAATCGAAGGAAGTTTTTGTAAATTTCGTCCAATTGTAATTTGGTTAAATCGTAACCAATATTTTTTGCTCTATAAGCTAAAGCTGCTCTTCCGCTGCGAGCTGTAAGGACTATTGCGGACTCAGTAACTCCGACATCTTTTGGATCAATGATTTCGTAGGTTTCACGATTCTTAATGACGCCATCTTGATGTATGCCAGAACTATGTGCAAAAGCATTGGCACCAACAATTGCCTTATTGGGCTGAGTATAAATTCCCATATGCTCTGATACCAATTGACTCATACCATAAAGCATGGATGTATTAATATTGGTGTCTAGATTTAAGTAAGGATGTTGCTTTAAAATCATCACCACTTCTTCTAAAGCAGTATTTCCAGCACGCTCGCCTATACCATTTATGGTACATTCAATCTGCCTAGCCCCATTAATAACACCTTCAATTGAGTTTGCAGTAGCCAGTCCTAAATCATTATGGCAATGGCAAGAGAGGTAAGCCTTTTCAATACCTGTCACATTTTCTTTAAGATATTTAATTTTAGCACCATATTCATTAGGAAGGCAATATCCTGTGGTATCAGGTATGTTTAATACTGTAGCACCTGCTTTTATAGCGATTTCGCATACTTGAGCTAAAAATTCATTATCTGTACGTCCAGCGTCTTCAGCATAAAATTCAACGTCTTCAACAAAAGATTTTGCAAATTTCACGGCTTTATAAGCACGATCAAGAATATCTTCACGGGTTGATTTAAATTTATGTTTTATATGCGAATCGGAGGTGCCAATTCCAGTATGAATTCTAGGTTTTTGAGCATATTTCAAGGCTTCGGCAGCGACTTCAATATCTTTTTCAACAGACCTGGTAAGTCCACAAACTGTTGCGTTATTAACTATTCTGGAAATTTCTACAACCGATTTAAAGTCGCCTGGACTAGAAATTGGAAAGCCAGCTTCTATAACATCAACTCCTAGTATATCCAGTTGCTCAGCAATAATTACTTTTTGCTCAGTATTTAGTTTACAACCCGGTACTTGTTCACCATCACGAAGCGTTGTATCAAAAATATAAACTTGAGAATCTGACAAATCGCAAATAAATTTTCTAATTGATAAGCGAATTTATATTTTGGATTTCTCTAAGAGAGAAAATTTAGAACATATTTTACGATGTTTAACATAAACTATGAAATCGTAAAACGCTATATAATAACATGTTATATCAATAAAAACACCTATGACTAAGGGTCAAAAAGATAATTTGTTTGTACTAATAAAGTCGCTATCTAAATCTGAAAAGCGTCAATTCAAACTGTATGTTGGTCGTTTAGGTGTCAACGAGGACTCTAAATTTTTGACGCTTTTTAATCTTTTAGATAAAACCTCAATATATGACGAAAAAGTAATTCTAAAAAGGGGTTTTGTAAAGAAGCAACAATTATCAAATGTCAAGGCACATTTATATAAACAGATATTAATTAGTTTACGTTTAAATCCATCACGTCAAAATATTAGAATCCAGATTAGAGAACAGCTGGACTTTGCTACAATTTTATATCATAAAGGATTATATAAACAGAGCTTAAAAATTCTGGATAAGGCTAAGTCTGTCGCCATACAGAATGAAGAAAAAAATATAGCTTATGAGATAATAGAACTTGAGAAGGTTATAGAATCACAATATATAACTCGCAGTATTAGTAACCGAGCTGATGAATTGACTATTCAAGCTAAAGAACTTAGTCAGCAGAATGTAATTGCTAGTAAATTGTCAAATTTATCTTTACAGCTTTATGGCGTTTTCTTAAAAATAGGTTATGTAAAAAATGATGAAGAGTATAATTGGGTTTCAGATTATTTTAAGGCAAGACTCCCTAAATATGATTTAAAGCGCTTAGGATTCAGAGAGAAATTGTGGTTGTATAAATCTCATCTTTGGTATAGTTTTCTAATTCAAGATTTTTTATCCTGTTACAAGTATGCTAAAAAATGGGTTGAATTGTTTCATAATCATCCTAATATGATTTTGTTGAATCCCGTATTCTATTTAAGGGGTAATCAATATTTATTGGAATCACTCTTCTATATTCAAGATTACAATCGCTTTAAGTCCTGTTTGTCAAATTTTGAAAGTTTGATTCAAAACAAAGATTTTCCAACAGATGAGAATATAGATGGCCTAATATTTCTATATCTCTATACCAACAAAATTAACCTCCACTTTATGGATGGCTCATTTCAAGCTGGATTGCCTTTGGTAAATAAAATTCTCAATGGAATTAAGATACACAAATCGAGGTTAGATGAACATCATGTCATGATTTTTTACTATAAAATAGCGAGTTTATATTTTGGAATTGGAGACAATAAAAAGTGCATTGAATATTTAGACAAAATAATATCCAATAAATCCCTTTCTATGCGTGAAGATCTCTTGTGTTTTTCAAGAGTATTAAATTTAGTAGCACATTATGAGGCTGGGCTAGATTATCACTTGGATAAATTGATTAAAAGCACCTATAAATTTCTGATAAAGATGGAAGATCTTTATGAGGTTCAAAAGGAGATGATCAAATTTTTAAAAAGATTAGGAGATATTTATCCTCACGAGCTTAAAAAAGAATTTACTAAGCTTCACAAAAAATTGCTTGAGTTTGAAAATCATCCTTATGAAAGAAGAGCTTTTTTGTATCTGGATATTCTTTCTTGGTTAGAAAGTAAAATTAGTAACACCTCTGTAGACCAAATAATTAAGAGCAGATATTTGGCAGCTCAAAAAAAATAAAAATCAAAAAAACTTTTAAATAAATTTGGTTATTAATTTTTTCTGATGCAATATTTGTACTCATAAAGTTCAAAAACTTACTGAAATGTTATCAAGAAAGGTGGAGGGACTAGACCCTGTGAAGCCTTAGCAACCCTTTAGCAATAAAGAAGGTGCTAAATTCTACTAAACTAATGTTTAGGTAGATAAC
>CAYZKX010000183.1:0-5142 GCA_964479055.1 uncultured Flavobacteriaceae bacterium | reverse complement strand
GTCGTTTTGAAAACGCAGCGCCTGTTTCATTTCTTCTACACGAAGTCCATTACCATAAAGTTGCGAAAGATTTAATACTACAGCGTGGTCTATTTTATTACGCTCCATCCATTCCAGTTTCTCATTCAAGAAAAAGCTGGAATCGGTTATTGGTCTGTTCCAATCTTTTTGAAGCATGAATTTACGATCCTTATCTACCCAAAAAATCCCTTTATCTTTCATGAATTGGGGAATTTCTTCAGGATAGGGAAGAAGGTGAGAATGGCCGTTAATTCTTAATTTTCTCTCCATTTATTCGTTTTCCAATTGCACTTTTTGAGGAGGTTCCATGATGGCATTGCAATTTGGACATGTACGTTTTTCAGTATCACCATAGTACTTATCAAAAATACCTGGCATATCGGTTTCAATATTATCTAACGTGAAATCCTCTTCATATAATTTAGTTGTACAATTTTCACAAAACCACAGTAGTGCATCTTGTACACCTTCATCTCGAGGATATTCAATTACAAGCCCTACTGTATTGGCACCACGTTGAGGTGAGTGCGGGACTTTTGGTGGTAATAAAAATATTTCACCTTCGCGAATATGAATGTCTTTTGGCGTACCATTATCAATGACTTTCAGCACAATATCACCTTCAACTTGATAGAAGAATTCAGGGGTTTCGTTGTAGTGATAGTCCTTTCTGCTATTTGGGCCGCCAACCACCATAACAATAAAATCACCATTCTGCCAAACGACTTTATTTCCTACAGGTGGTTTCAACAAATGACGATGTTCGTCGATCCACGCTTTAAAATTGACTGGAGGATATAGTGTACTCATATTATTTTTTTTAAGTGTTCTATTGATATAAAGTTACAAAGATTTTGTTCTTCCGCCATCAACAGGAAGATTTATTCCGTTGATATATGCCGCAGCCTCACTTGCTAGGAAAGTGATGGCATGAGCCGTTTCTTCAGGCTTCGCAAAACGTTTTGCTGGGACGTAGTTTTTCATGATCTCTGCCATTTCATTTTCAGTAGTGCCTTCGCGTTCTGCCTTAACTTTAATAATTTGATCCAGTCGAGCGGTATCGGTAAAACCAGGTAATACATTATTGACTGTAATACCAAATTGTGCCAGTTCGCCAGACATGGTTTTGGCCCAATTCGCGACAGCGTTTCTTATGGTGTTACTTACGCCTAGTCCTGGAATGGGTTCTTTTACTGAAGTTGAGATCACATTGATTATACGACCATAACCTTCAGCTTTCATAAAAGGTAAACAGGCTTGGGTTAATATTTGGTTGCACACAATATGCATGTTAAATGCATTGGTGAATTCGGCAACAGTTGCTGCATGTATCAACCCGCTTTTCGGACCTCCTGTGTTATTTATAAGAATATGAAAATTACCATGGCCTTCCATTTTTGCTCTGAGATCTTCTGGGTTTGAGAAATCTGCAACTATGTAGTTGTGATTTCTGTGTGTTGGAAGTTCATTAAGGACTTCTTTAAGCTTTTCTTCGTTTCTTGAAATGAGTGTGACATTCACACCTTCTGCCGCCAAAGCTAAGGCTGTTGCTTTGCCTATGCCTTGGGTGCTTCCACCTACTAAGGCATTTTTGTTATTTAATTTTAAATCCATATTAATATTTTATACACACATTTTTAGGTTCTGTAAAAAACCGCAAGGCTTCAAAGCCACCTTCACGACCAACACCTGAGTTTTTAACGCCACCAAATGGTGTTCTCAAATCACGCATGAGCCAGGTATTCACCCAAATAATACCTGCTTCAAGCTGCTTAGTCATGCGCATGGTACGTGATAAATTACTAGTCCATAAGGTGGCTGACAATCCGTATTTCACCTTATTAGCCATTTTTAATACCTCTTCTTCGGTTTTAAATGGCATAATAGTAACCACTGGACCAAAGATCTCCTCTTGATTCACGCGACATTCGTCAGTAGGCACTTCAATGATAGTAGGTTCCATATAGTAACCGTTTTTATAGCCTTTTACAGTTATTTGATTACCACCATAAAGTACTTTACCACCTTCTTCTTTTGCAATTTCGACATAGCTCAATACTTTTTCAAGATGAGGTTTTGAGACCAATGCACCAATCTTAGTATCTGGATCTGACGGATGACCTACCTTTTGTTTGGACACCACTTCAACAAAATCTTTTTTGAATTGTTCATAGATGGAGTCTTCCACAAAAATACGACTACCACATAAGCAAATCTGTCCTTGATTACCAAATGACGATCTAATGGTATTGATTAGCATGTCCTCATAATCGCAATCTGCAAAAATGATGTTTGGATTTTTTCCTCCCAGTTCAAGCGACAATTTTTTAAACATTGGCGCAGCTGTTCTGGCAATATGGGCACCTGTTGAAGTACCACCAGTAAAACTTATGGCTTTGATGTTAGGATGTTCCACTATGGCTTGACCCGTTGTGGTGCCTAAGCCATGCACAATATTAAGAACTCCTTTAGGAAGTCCTGCTTCTATACAGATATCTCCTAGTAAAAAGGCGGTAACTGGTGTGACTTCGCTGGGTTTGGCTACAACACAATTGCCTGCTGCAATTGCAGGTGCGATCTTCCAAGTAAATAAATACAAAGGAAGATTCCATGGTGAGATACAGCCCACCACGCCAATTGGTTGGCGTAAAGTATAGTTTATGGCGTCTTGACCAACACTTTCATGGCTTTCACTGGCAAACTGCGTTATGGCATTGGCAAAGAACCTAAAATTGCTGGCGGCTCGCGGAATATCAACAGCTTTGGCCAACCAAATGGGTTTACCGTTGTCTAGACTCTCGGCCTCAGCAAATTGCTGCAGATTGGCTTCCAGTAATTCTGATATTTTAAGCATAATACGGCTGCGCTCTTCTAAAGTGGTGTTAGACCATTGAGGGAATGCTTTTTTTGCTGCCTTATAGGCACTCTCTACATCTTTACTAGACGAGTTTGGAATCTGCCCATATACTTCGCCTTTGGCGGGATTGAAATTATCTATCCAGTTTTTACTAAGTGGATCTACAAATTGGCCGTTTATATAGTTTTGAATGTTCACAGGGACTGAATATAAGTCTTTATTTTGGTTTTTAACTCTTTGGATTCATCAAGTGTTTTTATGGCTTCTCTTTTATAAAACAAATTCACATCCATAAAAACTTTAAGCGACTCTACATAATCATTTTTTTGTTTAAGTTCTTCATAATTTCGAGGTGAAGCCAAAGTAGTATTGTTCTCCTTATCCAAAGTTTGTATAAAATCGTGTCGGTAATAAAATAGCATGTAGTTGTAATAGTCATCTCGCATTTCAGTATATGAATTTTTAGTGCGAACTATTGCTGACGTAAAATAATCGCCAATTTTTGAACGTAGTTCGGTATCTTGAATTAAATCGATACCAATAGAGGTTAGGGATTCATAAGCTGTATTTTTTAAGTTGACTTCATAGTAACTGTTTGATCGTGTAAAATGAATTCTTAAGGAATCATTGTACGATTTATCCGCCTCCAAGTAATCAACAAGTAGGTCTAAAGATTCTAAGATCTTATTCAGGTTCAATTCTTGATTGTTCAACAAAAGATTTATTTCTTTAATATTGAAATCCAGATCTGAAGTGATGGCCAAAAGAACCTCTTTTTCTTTTTGTATTAATTTTCTGTTCTCATTCCAGTTATTGATCTGAAGCGCAATTAAAATCCCAATCACTACAAGCAATATTTCACCTATTGCATATTTAAAATATTTTCCCATTTGGTTTTTTTGGATAAGTGAACGACGAATATGACGGAAGAATTTAATCATCAGTCAATTCTTTATCAATTAGCATGATTACTTTTTCACTATTGTTTTTAATCCTTAGTAAGTTTAGTATATACCAGTACTTTTCCTCATTCAAATTTACCAAATCTGTAAAGATTTTTTGGTCTTTTGCATTCTTAAGATCGGCATATGTCCAGTTGTGTTTCTGGTAAGTATACTTTGAGCGAATATCTAATTCTATGGCTTTTATAGCTTCATATGTACTTGATAACCTTTCATGGTTTTCATTATAAATTTGTTGGATTACCTGAAATAGTTCTTTGTTGCTAATTAATCCAGATTTCCCATCTGCTATTAGCGAATTATATGAGCCTTTTATTGAACGGAATGAAGTTTCACGATAAAAAACCCGTTCGACTTCTGTGGTATCTAGATTATTGAATAAAAACAAATACTTACTGGCATTAAATTGCTTTTTTCGATGAAAAACAGAGTCAATACTACTTATTAAACTAATTGAAAGGCTATGAACGGCTACAACACTGTCAATGAGTTTAAGGTCTTTTGATAAATCGTCTTTAATGCCACTCAAATAATGTTTTCCTAAAGCATTTTCCTTTCTTTGTTCATTCCAATTGTTAATCTGTAACGCAATAAGAATACCTATAACGACTAGTAGAATTTCGCCAATGGCGTATTTAAAATATTTGCCCATTTGGTTTTGATTTATGAGTGAACGACGAATATGACGGAAGAATTTAATCATTATTTAATTCATTCTCTATATTTTGAATGAGTTCATTGACTCTAGAAATTATGCCATTATTTACCCCTTTTTGAAGAGACGCTATAGCATGCCTATAATTTATGAGATTGACCATGTTTAGTTTATGTTCGGGACTGTTCAATTGCTCTATTGAAATGATATTAAGAGATTTATCATTTGTGCTAATTAGCTTTTCATAAGTATAGGTTTCAAAAATTACTTTCATCTCATCTGAAAGGCCATTAGAACTATATGTGCCTAGTTTAAAGATTTCTGGTGCAATCATATTATCAACCAAATTTGTGTTGTTATTTACGGTATTTGCAGACCATAGTTTCAGCTGCTCATTAAATGTTATGAGCTCTTTGCGTAGGCTAGTATTTCTTATCAATTTTGTTTGTCCAGAATTAATTAGTTCGACCAAAGTAGTTGGGCTTGGGGTAACATTCCATCTAACGGTTAGGTCATTTAATTTAGGAAATATAGTATCCATATTATAAAAGCCATCGTTGTGGTTATAATGCGTTAATATATCCTTAGCATGCTGAATTGTTACATTCTCAACTAGGTTAGCAGTATCATACGCCTCCACAATACCC
>CAYZKX010000182.1:0-5145 GCA_964479055.1 uncultured Flavobacteriaceae bacterium | reverse complement strand
TCTAAACGCTCTGATATATTGTTAATATAGTCATCAGGAAAGAGCAATTCAAAATCGGTGTCTATGGTAAAATCCTTCACAAAATCCTTTTTAGCGTTTTCGTCCTTATACAGTTCTTTAAACTCATTCTCTTTAAGTTCATCTATAGCCTCATTGAGGATTTTCTGATAAGTATCAAACCCTATCTCATTAATAAAGCCACTTTGTTCACCACCAAGCAGATCACCGGCACCGCGAATTTCAAGATCCTTCATGGCAATGTTGAAGCCACTTCCTAACTCAGTATATTGCTCAAGTGCCTGTATGCGTTTGCGAGCATCGGTAGTCATGGCCGAATATTCCGGAGTGATGAAATAGCAGAATGCCTTTTTATTGCTACGTCCAACTCGCCCTCGCATTTGGTGCAGGTCACTTAATCCAAAGTTGTTAGCATTATTGATAAAAATGGTATTGGCATTTGGAACATCCAATCCACTTTCAATAATGGTAGTACTCACCAAAACGTCAAATTCTCCATTCATGAAGGCCAACATCAGCTTCTCCAATTTCTTGCCTTCCAGCTGGCCGTGACCAATTCCTATTTTGGCATCAGGTACTAGGCGTTGAATCATTCCGGCTACTTCCTTAATATTCTCTATGCGATTATGTACAAAAAATACCTGTCCACCACGCTGGATCTCGTAACTAATAGCATCTCTAATGATGTCCTCACCAAAACGTACTACTCTGCTCTCAATAGGATACCTGTTTGGTGGTGGTGTATTGATGACCGAAAGATCACGTGCCGCCATTAAACTAAATTGTAATGTTCTCGGGATTGGAGTTGCTGTAAGGGTTAACACATCTACATTTTCCTTTAATGTTTTTAGCTTGTCTTTCACTGCTACACCAAATTTCTGCTCTTCATCAACAATTAAAAGCCCCAGATCTTTGAATTTGACATTTTTATTAACGAGTTGATGAGTACCAATAACAATATCAACACTACCATTTTCCAGTCCTTCGACGGTTTCCTTTTTTTGCTTAGTAGTTCTAAATCTATTAAGATAATTAATAGTAACTGGGAACCCCTTTAGTCGTTCTGAAAAGGTTTTAAAATGCTGAAATGCCAAAATGGTAGTTGGCACTAAAACCGCAACCTGTTTGCCGTTGTCTACCGCCTTAAAGGCTGCTCGAATTGCGACCTCGGTCTTACCAAATCCAACATCGCCGCACACTAAGCGATCCATTGGTCGTTCACTTTCCATATCGGCCTTAATGTCATCTGTAGCTTTGGTTTGATCGGGTGTGTCTTCGTATAAAAAAGAAGCTTCAAGCTCGTGCTGCATATAACTATCAGGATAATATTGGTGTCCTGTTTTCATCTTGCGTTTGGCGTACAGCTTAATGAGATTAAATGCTATTTGTTTAACTCGGGACTTGGTTTTTTGCTTCAGGTTCTTCCATGCTTTGCTACCTAATTTATAGATCTTTGGCGCCTTCCCATCTTTGCCATTGTATTTGGTGATCTTATGAAGCGAATGAATGCTCAAATATAAAATGTCGCGTTCGCCATATATCAATTTAATAGCTTCCTGAATTTTACCCTCTACTTCAATTTTTTGTAATCCGCCAAACCTACCAATCCCATGATCAATATGCGTAACATAATCACCAACATCTAAGTTGGTGAGTTCTTTAAGTGTTATCGCCTGTTTTTTTGCATAACCATTGCGAAGGTGAAATTTATGATAGCGTTCAAAAATTTGATGATCGGTATAGCAAACTAATTTGAGGTTGTGATCAACAAACCCCTTGTACAGAGCCAGAACAATGGTTTTATAATGCACCTCCTGTTCTACGTCCTGAAAAATATCGTGAAAGCGTTTGGCCTGTTGCTCACTTACACAAGCAATATAATTGGTGTAACCACTGCTGTGGTTTTGATTGAGGTTTTCAATTAATAGCTCGAAACTTTTATTGAAGGATGGCTGCGGTGAGGTTTTGAATTGAATGGCGTTTGAATTGGAGGAAAACATGGCTTGAGCACCAAATTCAACCAGATTGTAGTGTTCTAATTGTTCCTTAATGACAGCGCCATTACAAAAAAGCTCGTTGGGATGCGCGTGTTTTAAGGTATCGGATAAAGTGTCGAAAGTCTCACTGGCTTTTGCAAAAAGGCTGTCCACGCGATTTAACAATAATTCGGTATTGCTGATCAGGACTACCGTTTTAGCCGCCATATATTTGAGAAAGCTCTGCCTGCTTTCTTCTAAAAATTTATTGGCAACATTAGGAATTATAGTGATCTTCTTAACCTTCTCTAACGACAGTTGTGTCTCCACATCAAAGGTTCGGATGCTTTCCACTTCATCTCCAAAAAACTCTATGCGATAAGGTTCATCGTGAGAAAAAGAAAAGACATCCAAAATTCCACCACGTACTGAGAATTCTCCTGGTTCTGACACAAAATCAACACGCTTAAACTGGTATGCAAATAGCACCTCGTTAACAAAATCGATGGATAAGTTGTCGTCGATTGAAATTTTAAGAGTGTTACGCTCAAGCTCTTTACGTGTCACCACTTTTTCAAAAAGGGCATCGGGATAGGTGACGATCAATGCTGGTTTTTTTCTTGAATTGATCCTGTTCAAAACCTCGGCCCTCAGCAAGACATTGGCATTATCAGTCTCTTCAATTTGATAGGGACGCCTATAACTTCCGGGATAAAATAGCACGTGGTCTTGACCAAGTAGCTGTTCGAGATCGTTAAGATAATATGCTGCCTCTTCTTTATCATTAAAAACAACAAGAAACGGCCTATCATCCTTTTTAAATACATTGGAAATGAGGAAGGACAGGGAGGATCCAACCAAACCTGACAATCGGGTTTTACTTTGAGTTTCGGCAATAGCAGTGCGCAGATTTTGCACTTGCAAAGCCTGATCAAAAATCTGCGAGATCTGGGTTTTACTCACTAGAAATTATTTCAGGCAAATATAAAATTTTATGACGTAAACTATTAGCTAAAACTTTTTGAAAGCAATATATTTGTACTCCAATAATTAAATAGAATTTATGTCAATTTCCGATTTATACGACAGAGACTTTAGAGACCGAAACATAGATCATTTTGCTGCTATCGTTAGAGTCGCTATGAGTGACGGTCTAATTAATGGAGCCGAAAGGGCATTTTTAGATCGTTTAGCTCAAAAACTAGATATTAGTGAAAGTGAATACAAAAGCATTATTAAAAATTACAAATCACATCCTATTAATTCACCTGTGACCTATGATCAACGATTAGAGCGTCTATTTGATCTTGCACGTATGGTTTGGGCTGATCATATTGAACAAAAATCTGAAGAAAAACTATTACGTAAACTATGTATTGGTTTAGGATTTAATCCAGATAATGTAAAGTACATCGTAGATAAAGCTTTAACTCTGGTGCATTACCAAGTAGATCTGGATGAGTTTATTGAGAAAATGAAAACAATGAATCAATAAAAAAAAGCGAACCTAATGGTTCGCTTTTTTTTTATGCATTTTTCATAAATTCTTCGGCTTTATCAACCATTTTATAACTTCCACAGTAAAATGGAACCCGTTGGTGAAGTTCGGTAGGTTGAATGTCTAAAATACGTTCATAGCCATTACTTGCTTTACCTTTTGCTTGCTCTGCTAGGAATGCCATTGGGTTGCACTCATATAGCAAGCGTAATTTTCCACTAGGATACATAGAACTCTCTGGGTACATATAGATACCTCCCTTAATCATATTGCGATGAAAATCAGAAACCAATGACCCAATGTAGCGCGACGTATATGGTCTATCATCTTCTTCCATTTGACAATATTTGATGTAATTTTTCACACCCTGAGGGAAGTGAATATAATTGCCTTCATTCACGGAATAGATTTTCCCCGTTTCTGGAAATTCCATATTAGGATGTGATAAATAAAAGGTTCCAATGGCTGGATTCAAGGTAAATCCATTAACACCATGACCTGTAGTATAGACAATCATTGTTGAGGTTCCATAGATGATATAACCTGCCGCAACCTGTTGATTTCCTTTCTGTAAAAAATCTTCAATAGCCACAGGTGTTCCAACAGGTGTGACCCGTCGGTAAATGGAAAAAATGGTTCCTACCGAAACATTGACATCAATATTGGACGACCCATCAAGTGGATCGATAAGCACTACATATTTGTTTTGATTGCGTTCATCTTGACTATTGATAGTTATATATCCATCTTCTTCCTCACTGGCTATACCACAAACTATGTTTCTGTTGGTCATGGACTGTATGAACTTCATATTGGCATAAACATCTAATTTCTGTTGATCTTCACCTTGAGCATTGGTATCTCCTACACTTCCAATAATATCTACTAAGCCCGCTTTGTTAACTTCATGATTCACCACCTTAGCTGCTAACCTGATGGAGTTGATCAAACGTGATAATTCGCCAGAAGTATACTTGAAGGAGGCTTGGTTTTCTATAATAAATTCACCTAGAGTTTGGTTTTTATGAGACATGAAGTATGTGGCTATAGTTTGTGCAAATATCGTATTTTTTAATCAACTATAACGATTTCGTTAGTCGTAAATAATGACAATTAAACTATATTTGAGCTTTACTTTATCACATGAGATTTACCATTAGAACTGCACGAAAAGAAGACATGGCCAAAGTACATGATCTGATCAAAGAACTGGCTGTTTTTGAGGAAGAACCTGATGCCGTTGAAATAACTGTTGAAGACCTAGAAAATGATGGCTTTGGTCCAGCTCCTGCATTTCATTGTTTCGTGGCTACAGTCAATTATCAGGTTGTTGGAGCGGCGCTTGTTTATAATCGCTTTTCAACCTGGAAGGGTAGAATACTACATTTAGAAGATCTTATTGTAAATGAGACCATGCGAGGCTATGGTATTGGAACGGCATTGCTGGATGAAGTGGTCAAATATGGTCATCAAATGAAAGCCAAACGCATCAATTGGGAAGTATTAGATTGGAATACTAAAGCCATTAAACTTTATGAAAAAAAAGGCGCTAAGATACTTCGTGAATGGAATGTGGTTCATCTCGATGAAGAAGGAATTAAAAACTATATATCTAAGTTGAGCTAATGCGCATATTTAAATTTGGTGGAGCAT
>CAYZKX010000181.1:0-5154 GCA_964479055.1 uncultured Flavobacteriaceae bacterium | reverse complement strand
CGTCAACTATTTTGGACGAAAATCTGAAAGCAGTAAAACCATTCATACTGGCAGTATTCAATTGCGTGCTTACTTTTAAAATTAGCTTCGGCACATTTTTTGTACTTTGGATGTCAATTCAATTATTGAACTATGTATTCAATTTTAAAAATAATTCTTTTGGTTGGAGTGTTAAGTTTTCAATCTTGTGGCGGAACTGAAACTTCGACAAAATCTGTCGCTACAGAAACAGATGATTCCATAACCATTGAAACATATGATAAATCCATGCAAGAAGAAGGGTATTCTAAAGGTTACGTAAAACAAACTGATAATACTAAATGTCAATTTGTAATCGTCAACGAGAAAACAAATACTGCATTTGATCCCATTAATTTTGAAGAAGATGCTTTTCGCATATTTAAATTAGACGACGAGAAGATCTATTATAAATTTTTACCATTGCGTATGCCTAATCGCTGTAATGAGGCCCAACCCATATCATTAGTAGACATAAAAAAAAGAGAAGATTAATAATCTTCTCTTTTTTCTTTATGCCATTTAATGTTTATTCGACAATAAAACGTTTTACACTTTCAGAATCCCCATTAGTTACCTCTATCACATAAATACCTGATGCTGCGTAAGACATATCAAGTCTATACCTATACCCAACACCCTCAACGGGCTCTAATGAGCTATCTAATAACACCTGACCAAGTAAATTAAAAACTCTAAAATTCATTTGATCGCTTAAAGTGCCCATAGGCAATATAATGTCATATTGATCATCACCTAAATGTATAACTTGCAGTTCTCCACCCAATTCGTTCTCATCTATAGATAAATTAGTATTACCACAATATTGGATACTCCAGCTATTAAGCGTTCCGCCATCACCATCAAAATTATCTGTAATAGATAAGGTCCAATCCCCCATTGTAGACATGCCATTAAAATCAGACAGATTTCCATCTGGTTGGAAAGTTCCACTAAATGGTGCGTCACCATCACCAATAAGTGTCGCAGCCTCATCGTCAAAGGTAGTACCTGCGAAGTCATCACCACTACCACCAACTCCTGATGCTAATGTCACCTCAGTAATGCCATCGGGCGCGATTAATCTTATATCAAGGTCTGATACCCAAGTATGCGTAATATCAACTGTGACATTTATATCATCTATTGGGAAATCATCTGTTAAGGTGATCACTGATGTGGTTGTTGTACCTCCATCAGGTCCAACATTATCAACAGTATCATTCATTTCAGTTTCACAAGCGAAATTTGAAACCGTGGTCATAAACTCATCGTTAGTAGTCTCCTCATCACCAGCTAATAGTGTGCTTGAAGAAATTGTATATGCACCTATTGCCGAAAAATCTGCTGTTTGTGCAAAGTCATATGTAATAGAAGAGCCTGCAGCTACGTTTGTTCCCACTGTTTCTACCACTGCTGCTCCACCATTTACACTATAATTCACATCAAATCCTGTTTGATCCATATCCCCAAAATTCGATACCGTGACCGAAATGGTTTCATTATTTAGACCTTCTCCAGAAGTTGGAGCTGTAATTGCAGTTATACCAACATCATTGTTTGTAACTACAATATCACCACAAACTTGTAAAGTCCAGCTATTCAATGCGCCTCCATCAAAGTCAAAATTGTCAGTAATTGATAAAGTCCAATCACCAAAACTACTTAATCCATTAAAATCTGATAAGTTGCCAGCTGGTTGAAACGATCCAGTAAATGGCGCTGTACCTGTTGCAATAGGATCAGTAGCAGCATCATCAAAAACAGTATCAATATAATCATTACCTGATCCTCCAACACCATCGGCCAGGAGAACTTCAGTCACACCATCTGGTGCAATTAATTTTATGGTGAGATCTCCTACAAATGTGTGTGAAATATTAACTGTAACATTTACGTCTTCTACACTGAAATTACTTCCAATGGAGGCTACAGATAAGGTTTCAGTTCCTCCATCAGGGCCTACATTTTGAACTGTTGAATTGGTATCAGATACACATGAGACATTGACCACAGTACTCATAGCCATATCATTTGAATTATCACTATCACTACCAAGCAAAGTGCTTGATGTAAATTCATAAGTGCCAATTGTTGAGATATCTACCATTTGTGCAAAATCAAATGAAACTGAACCTCCTGCTGGTACATTTACACCTACGGTTTCAACTACAGGAGTGCCTCCGTCTACAATATAATTAACATCGAATCCTGTTTGGTCTTGAGTACCAAAATTCTCAATGGTTACCGTTACAGTTTCCATACCTAGATTCTCACCTGACATAGGAGAGGTAATAGCTGTGACACCAACATCGTTCGCTAATTCATGTGTTACGTCCATACTTGTACAATCATTGGCATTATCCTCATCCGCACCGTAATCTGTGCAAGATGTTATGGAATAAGTGTTTCCTTCAGTGGAAAAATCAGCTGTTGTTGCGAATACAAATTGTTGTGATGTCTGAGACGCCAATGTGCCAGGGAAGGCCTCTGTGACCACGGCACCGCCATCAATTTGATAAGTGACGTTAAAACCGGAAGCATCATTCTCCCCAAAGTTAAATACGGTCACAGTAATGGTCTCTGAATTTGACAACGCGCCTGACATTGGCGTATCAATACTGGTCACACCAACATCTTCATTGTTGTTAGGCGCTAATTGAAATACACCAACAACATTAGAACGGCTAGGTGTAAATAACTCATTAACAAACCAGAAGCCTTTATCATCAGAAGGATCTACAGTTAAGTGTGAATAATCGGCATATCTAAAAGATGGATTTCCAGCAGTACTGGTTTGAATAAATTCCTCTGCAACTCCCATTGTTCCTGACCCACTATTGGCAACCAATTGTCCAGTATATGCAGACGTGATATTAGTATTTGTGGATCCTGCCATCGTGGTATAACCCATGCCAATATTTCCTTGAACATCCATCGCCAAACTGGCATTCCAGGCATGCCTACCATCTGGTGCTACATACGTTCCTTCTTGATATAAAGTCCAAGGTTGACCATCTGCGGTTTGTCTCAATTCCACCCAACGAACGGCTGCTTGTTCTGTACCACCACCAACGTCAACTACAAAACTAAACAAAGCTGAATTGTGCGAACCAAATTTTCTGAATTGCGCTTGATTACCAATTAAGGCTTGTAATGCATCGATATCAGGCCCACCCGTTGGTTGTGTTAAATTATCAAAAGCACCTCCGTCAAAAACCGCATTGAAGGATGTAAGCCCTATTTCAATTGGTGCAGAAATAACTGAATTTCCTGGTGTAACCCAGTCTACATCCAAATTCCATAATTTGACATGATCGGTTGCTACACCTGGATAGGCATCATCCTGTTGAAATACTAACGTAGCCCCTCCAGCTGCTGGCAAGTTATCATCCGTCACATTTAAAAAATGTGGGCTGCTAAAACCTCCTGTTGCTGCTAACCAACCTGGAATTCCAAATGTTTGTATTGATGCTGTCGGGTCCCCGGCTAACATTTTATCTCGTTCTAAGGCCCAAACTTCGTTTGTGCCAATATTTGCGGTCATATAATAGCCATCACTCCAAATGGAAATCTTTTCGTAATCTGGAAAAGCATTTGTTCCAAAATCAGAGGGCGAATATACATGCCAGCCATCATTTATTGGATCATTAGATTGAGAGATGGCAATATGAAATCCATTAGTTGGGCCTCCAACTAAAGGACCATCAAATTGAATAATAACATAGCGATCAGCAGCAGAATCGTACAAAACAATCGGATCACCAGGATCTCTTCCACTAAATAATGTTCCTAATGATGCAGGATTTGGCATTCCCGCGGCTGGCGTCCCATCCTTATCAAAAATTTGCCATGACGTATTCCATGCTGCGACATAAAAATCGCGACCAACAGCTCCGGTAGGATCAGATGGTGTGAACGCACTTGTTGTTGTTGTAAATACTAAACTAGGAGCACGAGATGGACTCTTTGTAACTGCCAATTGTTCTTCAATCAACCTATCTTTACCTGAGGATCCTTTACCAATTATTATATCGGCTCCATGACGTTTTCTAGGATTAATTTCTTGTTTTGGATTTGGAAGAGTTCCAGGAATAAAAGTGCCTGTTCTAATTTGCTCAGCTATACTAGGCACATACTTATAATTTAGTGTATGTACAGCTTTGGCTTTCTGTGGTTTATTCTCAATTGTTTGAGCAGATAAAAATCCACTCCCAACAATAAAAAAACAACAGAAGAACGAGAGTAATTGTGTTCTCATAATGTGAATTTTTCTAAATGATTGTTAGTATTGAAAATTTAAGATTTTAAATTTACCATTTTTTGAGTGAAAATGTAAATAATATGTTAATGAAAAGTCCTAACATATTATATGATAACAAATAACATGTGGAGCATATTTAACTATAAATCTTAAATAATGGTTGTGAGTAGCGCTTTATGTTTTATCCAACCAATTTTTGAGGTCAAATTCTTTTTGCATTAGTGTATCAATGTCTTCAATAGCTATGCGTTGTTGCTCCATTGAATCTCGGTGTCGTATTGTTACCGCATTATCCTCTAAGGTATCGTGGTCAACTGTGATACAAAATGGTGTCCCTGCCGCATCCTGTCTACGATAACGCCTTCCAACGGCATCTTTTTCGTCATACACAACATTATACTTCCATTTGAGGTCTTCTACAATTTTATGAGCAATTTCTGGTAGTCCATCCTTTTTAACCAATGGTAACACGGCTACTTTTGTCGGTGCCAAAATAGACGGCAGTTTTAAAACAACTCTGGAAGTGCCATTATCGAGCTCTTCAGTTTGTAACGCATTGGAGAATACAGCTAAGAACATACGATCTAATCCTATTGAAGTCTCTAACACATAAGGCACATAACTTTTATTCTCTTCGGGATCAAAATACTGTAGTTTTTTTCCTGAATGTTCTTCGTGTTGACTAAGATCAAAGTCGGTTCTAGAATGTATACCTTCCAATTCTTTAAAGCCAAATGGGAATTTGAATTCTATATCGCAAGCCGCATCAGCATAATGTGCTAATTTTTCATGGTCATGAAAACGGTAGTTATCTTCACCCATTCCTAGCGAAAGATGCCACTTTAGTCGTGCTTCTTTCCAATGTTCATACC
>CAYZKX010000180.1:0-5159 GCA_964479055.1 uncultured Flavobacteriaceae bacterium | reverse complement strand
CCTCTAATATTCGCAGCAACTTCGTCACCATATACATTAATTCCATCATAGCTTAAATTAGTTGCTCTTGTTCCAGGAGTGCCAGTCAAGGATTTGTCAACTTCACTTGTTGCGGCCCAATCGGTTCCTTTTAACCATCCAAAATTTACCTTAGCGGCAAATTTGTCGCTGAATTTATGTGCCATACGTATACTGACATCTGTATAACTATTATCACCTGCGGCCTCTTGAGATGTGATGCCTTGTTTTAATGAAGCACTTATCCCAGTATGATCAAAAGGACTTTTGCTTCGCATAAATAGAATACCATTAAAAGCATTTGCCCCATAAAGCGCGGATGCTGCTCCAGGTAAAAGTTCTACACTTTGCACATCGGTTTCTACCATACCCACTAGGTTACCAATTGGAAAGTTAAGGGCAGGAGTTGAATTATCCATACCATCAACCAACTGCATAAAACGGTTGTTTGAAAATGTGGCAAAACCTCTTGTGTTAACAGATTTAAATGTCAAACTGTTGACATTAACATCCACACCTTTTAAATTTTCAAGGCCATCATAAAAATCTGCAGAAGCAGTTGTTCTAATATCTTTTAGACCGAAGCGTTCTACAGTTACGGGTGATTCAAATATACGCTCAGGCGTACGTGAAGCTGAAATAACGACCTCGTCAAGTTCGGTGCCTTCAACTAGTGTAACATCTATGGTTTGATTGTTTGCTGTGACCTCAGCTGTAAACGGTTGAAACCCTGTAAACGTAACCTGAATTGAAAATGGCGGGTCTTGATCTACGGTTAACGTATAAACACCATCAAAATCAGTGACAGCACCTGTAGCTGTACCTACCACCACAACATTGGCTCCGGGAAGGGGTACTCCAGCCTCGTCTTTTACAGTACCTTTTACTGTTGTTTGAGCATAAATGGAAACGCAAAACAACATGGTAAAAATCTTTAAGAACATTTTCATATTAAGTATATATTAAATTAGGAATAAGTAATTAGTTTTTTATGCTTTGGCAATATAAAGAAATATATGAAAAACTGATGCAAACCCATCAATTAATTATGCACGCATAATAAATTATTCTAAATATAAACCAACTTTATTATAAAGTTAGCAAAATATATATGCAAAAATTGTTAAATGTTTATTTTAAGGTAATTATTGAGTTTTAAGGGACTCGATAAAATTTAGAATAAATGTTAAAACTAAAATAAAGTAAGTTTTAGTTGTGCGAATAGCTTAAAACATTATTTTGGTTTTTAGTCCATTTTAATAACGACCTAAATATAATTATCGGAGCAGCAAGAAAAAATACAAAAGAATAATATTATTCTACAGTTACTGATTTTGCCAGATTTCTTGGTTGATCCACATTTTTACCTAACATTACTGCGATATGATAGGAGAGTAATTGTAACGGAATCGTGGTTAACAAAGGGGATAATGGTTCGATAGTTTCAGGAACTTCAATATAATCATCGGCCAGATCCTTAACATTGGTATCACCTTCAGTGACAATGGCAATTATTTTTCCTTTTCTTGATTTTATCTCTTGAATATTGCTCACAATTTTTTCATAATGTCCCTTTCGAGTTGCAATAACTATTATTGGCATGTTTTCGTCAATGAGAGCAATTGGTCCGTGTTTCATTTCGGCAGCTGGATACCCTTCGGCATGGATATATGAGATCTCTTTGAGTTTTAGTGCACCCTCAAGGGCAACAGGGAAATTATAACCGCGCCCTAGATAAAGACAATTGCTTGCATCCTTATAAGTGTCAGCAATTTTTTTTATGTGGTCATTTGAGGCTAAGGCCTTTTCTACCTTTTCTGGAATCAACTCTAGTTCACTAAGGTGCATGTGGAAATCGGCACGAGACATGGTGCCTTTTTCTTTGGCTAATCGCAATGCTATAAGCGTAAGAACAGTGATTTGAGTGGTAAAAGCCTTTGTTGAAGCGACGCCAATTTCGGGACCAGCATGAGTATAAGCACCTGAATGTGTTTCACGTGCAATGGATGAGCCAACTACATTACAAACACCAAATACGTAAGCCCCTCGTGATTTAGCCAATTTTATGGCTGCCAAGGTATCAGCGGTTTCCCCAGATTGTGATATAGCAATTACTACATCATCTTCATTAATTACAGGATTACGATATCGAAATTCGGAAGCATACTCCACTTCGACTGGAATGCGCGCGAGATCTTCAAAAATATACTCGGCCACTAGTCCGGCATGCCAGGATGTACCACAGGCCACAATAATAATTCGGTTTGCATTGAGAAACTTCTCAATATTGTCATCAATCCCCGACATTTTAACGATGCCTTTTTTGGCAATTAGACGTCCACGATAGGTGTCTTTAATAGCATGAGGTTGTTCGTAGATTTCTTTGAGCATGAAATGGTCATACCCCCCTTTTTCTATTTGCTCAAGATTCATTTTTAGTTCCTGAACATAAGGTATAACCAGACTATCGTCTTGAATTTTTCTAATCTTAACCCCTTTATGTTTACGGATGATGGCCATCTCTTCATCTTCAAGGTAAATGGCATTTTTTGTAAATTCTAAGAATGGTGTGGCATCACTGGCAATAAAAAACTCATCTTCACCGATCCCAATGGCCAATGGACTTCCCAATCTGGCTATTACTATTTCATCATTTTTATTTTTATCAAACACAGCAATTGAATAGGCTCCAACCACTTGATTGAGGGCGATTTGTACGGCTTTACCAAGCTTTACGCCTTCCCTTAACATGACATCTTCAATTAAATTAATCAAAACCTCAGTGTCTGTTTCAGATTTAAAGGTATATCCTCTTTTTATTAATTCCTTGCGTAAGGCATCGTAATTCTCAATAATTCCGTTATGGATAATAACTAAATTGCCCGAATTGGAATAATGTGGGTGTGCGTTTATATCATTTGGAATACCATGCGTTGCCCAACGGGTATGACCTATGCCAAGATTTCCATTTTGAGTAATCTCGTCAACAAGCTTTGTTTCCAGATCAAGCACTTTTCCTTTGGTTTTAGACACCTTTAGATCCACGCCATCAAATAAAGCTATACCAGCACTATCATAGCCTCGATATTCTAGCCTTTTCAAGCCTTCAATTATTATTGGGTACGCTTCTCGATTACCTATATAGCCTACAATTCCGCACATCTAATTTTAGTTTTCTGGTTCAGTATAGAATATTTTAAGTTTCAACTTCTTGCTTTCATCAGTAGTATTATTACCAAATAATACAGTCCCTCTAGGAGAGAGCACGCCACCAGATAAAATAGTTTTAGGTGTCATATCCTGATCTTGAAATTCAATGCTCGTGATGGATGACACATTAGAGGTTACTAACAAACCTAATTTAACATTAGTTGAATCCTGCTGAAAGATATTCTTAATATGTTCTGTAATTTCAATTTCATATTTAATGCCTTCGCCATCGGGCTCGTCATCTACCCTTACTAAAGGCTGCAAGTGATCCAATTTGGCAAATTCAGGGGCATTACCACCAGAGGCATCAAAGAAATAATCAACAACTGGGATATCATTTTCAACATCATAAATAATGATGCGTTCGGGTTCTTCTCCATTCACTATACTTTGATCTACGTAAAATACTAAATGTGCTTCATTGATCAGCCAGTTTTCTGATTTGAATTGCGTCAACTGGTCAGAATTACCATCTTCATCACCATTAAATAGATTTAAGATGGCCATATTGCCTTGACCTCCTTTTAAGAATAGTTTCTCATCTCCATTGACGGTATCACCAATAGGGATGGTTGTAAATTCATTATTGAAGAAATTGACCCTGTTGCCTGTAAAATTCATTTCAAAAGTACCAGCCTCGGTAGTTACCTCACTATCCGTGTCGTCAGGTTCTTCATCGGAGTCACTAGTATAGTACAACACAACTCCAGCATTGGTAGTTGCTAAATTGAACATGATCATATTACCATCACCATTTAATGGTTCTGCCTTGAAATATAGCCCTCTGAAATAATTCACAAAATTATTTTCATTACTGAGTTCGGGCTGTCCTTCTTTAGCAAAAATCAGATCCTGCCAATAGGTATCATTAGGATTATCCAAATGCACTCTTAATGAAGGCGTAATGGTTCCTGTTTCTGTCATAACGATCTCACCATCATCATCGAGAACTGGCTCCCCATCTTCATCCAATTCAGGTGTTGTAAGCACAATTGCATCTGGACTTGGTAAAAATTCAGGATCGTGATATAACATTGTTCCTTCAAGTTCAGACTCACTAATAAAATTTCCTGGAGCCAAAGATCGGTCAGAAAAGTACTTTTGGGCATCTCCAAATTCTGAGTTTGGATCAAATGATCTCAAGAAAAAATTATTTTGATAAATGGAAAGCTTATAGGGTTCACCGCCAAACAATGAATCTAATCTATAGGTGGAGTTACCATCATCATCAGTTTCCAAGATCTCATTAAAGTAAGGGATGGTAAGTATCACAGAATCTAAAACCACATTCTCACCAAAATCAGGATCGTATGCTGTAGGTGTCATTTGTGAAACAACATTGGCACTAAAAGCACCATATGCTGGGTCGTTATAATAGCCCAATAAATAGTCGGTCAAACCATTGGTTTGCATTGGCGCCACAGGCATATTATATGAGATCACATCATAGTCGGCATTATCTGTGTTAAAATTGGTTTCGCCTGCGATATCGGTGCCAATATCAATGAAATCGCGTTCACATGAAATAAATCCTACTAGTAACAATGTGAATAAAGCAATATTAATTAGGGCAGTATGTCTCTTCTTCATAAGGGTATTAACTTAAAACCTGAGTATTATAGAACTCAGTATAAGGTTCAGAAAAACTATCTAGATCGTAATAATCAAGAACTGGCTTGTTCGCATTATTTAGATATTCTTCTAGTTCGTTAGGGATATCTTTAGAGCCTTTTATTATGGCATCAGAGTAGTCAATGGCCACTTTCATGATATTGTTGTACGAAGGTTCTTGTAAAACTTCTATTGAACCGTTGGTAATATTATCAAATTTAATTTTATCAACCATTTCTTTGTTTAACGTATCATCAAAGCTTCGATTGTATAAAGAGGTCACAATTTTACTTTCATTAAACAAAGGTTCATCTTTGTAA
>CAYZKX010000179.1:0-5160 GCA_964479055.1 uncultured Flavobacteriaceae bacterium | reverse complement strand
GCTTTACCCCTAATTCCACAAGGCACTATATTATCAAAATATCCCAGGTCACTATTTACATTCAAAGCAAATCCATGCATTGTGACCCATCGACTAGCTCGAACACCCATGGCACATATCTTTCTGGCAAATGGTGTACCAACATCTAACCAAACACCTGTCTCACCTTTGCTCCTTTCGGCTTTTAATCCGTATTCTGCAAGCGTAAGAATGATCATTTCTTCGAGCAATCTCAAGTATTTATGAATATCAGTAAAAAAATTCTCAAGATCCAAAATAGGGTATCCTACTACTTGCCCTGGGCCGTGATATGTAATATCTCCACCTCTATTGATCTTATAAAATCGAGCGCCTTTATGAGCTAACTGCTGTTCATTGAGCAACAAATTAGAAATGTCGCCACTTTTACCTAAGGTATAGACATGTGGATGCTCAACAAAAAGGAAATGGTTATTTGTTTCAACGTCAAGATCTTCCCTTCTATTTTTGATCTTAGTATCAACAATATCCTTAAATAGCATTTCCTGATAATCCCATGTTTCCTTGTAATCTTTTAAACCAAGGTCCTGTATGTCAATTTTTTTATTCAATCTATTTCTGTTCTAATATCACTTCTAAATTCATTGCTTCAGGATCCTTGATGTAATCCACAAATTCGAAGGTCAAGCTAAAGCTTTTTTTGTCTTTACTTAATACTGCATTGGAATTGGAGATACTCTTAATTTTTTTAGGGAAATAATAGTTTAAGGTGTAATTGGATTCAGCATACATACTTTCCATGTCTCCCAAATTGTTAAGTGCATTAGTATAACCATCTTGATCGGTTATTACTGTAGTTCTTTTAAACACATTATTATTTAAAGTGAATTTGAGTTCACTAAATTCGCCATTGGCCAGGGCATCCATAGGCGTGTTTTTATCTGCTCCTTCAATTGGGTCTTCATCTGAAAACTTACTTATGCGATTCATGGCTTCCATCATATTTGTCAATTCATCGACACTCTTAAATTCGGTATTGATATTAAACAACATTTGATTGATCTCTGGGTCGACCAACATCCTAAGGTTGAAGCGCTCCAACGCCTTTAAATTTTCCTGCTCTTCTTTTGAAAGCTTAGATATACTATCCTTTTTTTCTTCCAACAATTCTTTGAATGCGATTGTTGAATCTATTTTTTCTTCGCTCTCTGATTTAGTTTCTTTATCTGACAATTCCATAATTGCCGATCCATCAAAACTAAATTCCATTTTACCACTACCATCATCGTTAATGTAAAGGTTCTCAGAAAATTCACAGCTAAAGAACGAAAGGACAAAGCTTAGCAAAAATAAAGTGCTTAAATATTTCATTGTACTTTGGTTGATCCTAAAGTACAAAGATACGGTTTTATCTATCAGGATTATTCAAGATTACTAGGGCTGCAATCACACCTGGAACCCAACCACATAGCCATAATAAGAATACAATTAAAATAGAACCACAGCCTTTATCCAAAACCGATAAAGGAGGAAAGAAAATCGCTAATAATACGCGCCAAAAACTCATAAATAATAATTTGATTGATGTACCTATGTGACGTAGTTAAGTTTAAAATGTTACAATTACCTATTTGGATAACTGATGTTATTTCGTTTTTAGATAAAATATAGTAGATTCGTTCTATGAAATATCGCTTTTTTGCCTTTTTTCTTTTCATATCCCATGTGATTACTGCCCAGTTTCATTTTACTGGTGAGGTAGATACTGATCGTTGGCAAAGCGATGTTTATTTATCACTTATTGAAGACTACCGACAATTAAACGGCATCTACTCTGAACAGATCATAGCACGGACTCGAACCGACAGTCTGGGAATTTTTCAGTTTAATGGAGATCAATTAGAGCGTACTCATAGACTGTATAGACTACATGTAGATAATTGCATGACTGATGACCAAGATGTCAACCATTTTAGTGGAAGCTGTCCCGACAGTAAATCCATTATATTCATTGCTAAGAATACCGATACTATTAGTTTTCCATTCGGTTTTGAGAGTGAGATGTTTTGCGATATCAAATCCTCAAATAAAAAAGCCATAGCACTTATGCAAATTGACTCTCTAAAAGAAGAAATGCGTTATGCCTTTAGTGAGTTTAGAAGTGAAGCTAACAGAAAGCTTAATACCCGAAAATGGTTTAACACCATGCAGGAATTTGGTTTAGAATTGAATGAACCTCTTGCTGAGTTGTATATATACAGCTATATCTCTACACGAGGTTCTGAGTTTTACGATTACTATTTAAATGATCTTAAAAGCAATTCATATTACGGTGAATTAGAAGATCGACTACAAACGCTATACCCTGAATCGGTATATACCAACCAATATAAAACTGAACTCAATGCCGATCGCTTTAGTATTTCACAGCAAGATGTTGCCTTCCCTTGGTTATATATTCTATTAACGGCATTTGGGATTTCTTTTCTTCTTAATGTTGTGCTTCTAATTAATCGCTATAAATCCAAAGAAAAGCAAAAGGCCTCATTACGTGAAAAATTAACCCAACAGGAGAAGAAAATATTGGAGTTGTTGCTAACCGATGCCTCAAATAAAGACATCGCCGAACAGTTATTTGTGAGTCTTAGCACCGTTAAAACACATGTCAATAACATCTATAAAAAATACGACGTTCAATCAAGAGACTCTCTTAAAAGTCTATTTATCAAGTAATTAAAAATTTCAACCCGAGTACTAGTACTCATTTCAACCTCAATTTATCGTCCATTTCATTCAGTTATTCAGAAGTTTGAACCTGTTTAACTAAAAATATATTATCATGAAATTAATTACAAACTTAAAATTGATGAAATCTATTGTGATGTTAGTTTTGGTCACCTCTTTTACCACACTTACAGCTCAAAATTCTACTGACAAAGCTGTTGGTATATTAACATTTGAAAATGAGACTATTGATTTTGGCACTATCGCTGCAAAAGAAAATGGTATTAGAGCTTTTAAATTCACAAATACCGGAAACGCACCTGTGGTAATATCACAAGTCAAGTCATCATGCGGTTGCACAGTAGCGAGCAAGCCTGAAAAACCAATCCTTCCTGGTGAAACCGCTCAAATTGAAGTGAGCTATGATACCAAGAAAATTGGAACATTCTCTAAATCTGTTACTGTAATTTCCAACGCTAAGGAAGAGCGCATGGTGTTAAAGATCAAAGGAGAGATCATTAAACGCGCACTGTAGATATAATCTACCATAAACCAAAGTGCTGTAACCATACTGTTACAGCACTTTTTTATTGTCTAAATCTAGAGGGCATTGCTTGTTATTATGTTAACAAATAGTGTAATTTTGCAATTCAAAATATAAGCTCAATGCAACTTTCAGAACAGGAGATCGTTAGACGTGAAAAACTTAAGAGATTGCAGGAGTTAGGAATCGATCCTTATCCTGCCAATATGTATGCTGTTGATCATTTAAGTTCAGACATCAAATCGCAATTTGAAGACGGAAAAAAAGTAGTCATAGCTGGCCGATTGATGTCAAGACGTATCCAAGGTAAAGCATCATTTGCAGAGTTACAGGATAGTGAAGGTCGTGTTCAAGTGTATTTTAATCGTGATGAGATTTGCCCTGGTGAGGATAAATTCAAATACAACGAACTCTATAAGAAGTTGCTTGATATTGGTGATTTTATTGGTATTGAAGGTGAACTTTTTACAACTCAAGTAGGTGAAAAAACGGTCATGGTCAAAGACTTCACTTTATTAAGTAAAGCACTCAAGCCATTACCATTGCCTAAGCAAGATGCCGAAGGGAATGTCTATGATGAATTTACAGACCCTGAATTGCGCTACCGAATGCGTTATGTGGATTTGGCAGTAAATCCACATGTCAAAAATGTATTTGTTAAGCGTACACAAATTATGAATGCCATTCGTGATTTTTATAATGGTATGGGATTCCTAGAAGTTGAAACACCAATATTACAACCCATTCCTGGTGGTGCGGCAGCAAGGCCTTTTGTAACCCATCACAATGCTTTAAATATGCCGCTGTATTTGCGTATTGCCAATGAATTGTATTTAAAACGATTGATCGTTGGAGGTTTTGATGGTGTGTATGAGTTTTCAAAAGATTTCCGTAATGAAGGTATGGATCGCACACATAATCCTGAATTCACGGTTATGGAGCTCTATGTCGCCTATAAAGACTACAACTGGATGATGGATACTACGGAGCAGTTGCTAGAAAAGGTCGCGATGGATCTGCATGGTACCACGAAAGTGACTTTAGGTGATAAAACCATTGATTTTAAAGCGCCTTACCAACGCATTGGCATTCTAGACGCTATTAAAGAACATACAGGTCACGACTTACATGATAAAACTGAAGATGAGATTAGGACAATAGCTAAGTCACTGGATCTGGAGGTTGATGATACCATGGGTAAAGGTAAATTGATCGATGAGATATTTGGTGAGACCTGTGAGAAATTTTATGTGCAGCCTACTTTTATTATTGACTATCCAGTTGAGATGAGTCCTTTAACCAAAAAACACCGATCTAAGCCTGGCTTGACGGAGCGCTTTGAATTGATGGTTAACGGTAAGGAGTTGGCTAATGCTTATAGTGAGCTGAATGATCCAATTGATCAACGCGAACGCTTTGAAGACCAGTTGAAACTATCAGAAAAGGGGGATGATGAAGCTATGTTCATCGATCAGGATTTTCTTCGAGCACTTGAATATGGTATGCCACCAACTTCTGGAATTGGTATTGGAATAGATCGATTGACCATGTTCATGACCAATAGTGATAGTATACAAGACGTTTTGTTCTTCCCACAAATGAGGCCGGAGAAAAATCAAGTTGCCATTAGTGATGATGCTAAAACCGTTTTAGAGATTTTAAACAAATCAGATAAAATGGAATTAAGTGACTTGAAGGGAAAATCGGGATTAAGCAATAAAAAATGGGATAAGGCCATTAAAGACTTGACAAAGAACAAAGTAGCTAAGGTTGAAAAAACCGAAAAAGGCCTTTTTGTGGAAGTACTATAATATTTTCATGCTGATCTTTATTATCTAATTGAAAATATTTAGCGTTTTTTCTAACTTAGTCCAACTATATCATACCACATTTTATAGGTAAATGATATGAAT
>CAYZKX010000178.1:0-5169 GCA_964479055.1 uncultured Flavobacteriaceae bacterium | reverse complement strand
TAACTATTGAATTTCCTTGCGTATTTAGCAAGTCCTGAGAAGGGGTTGCTTTTTTTTTGTGGTTACTTTAAGATTGTTGATTTAAATACGCCATGACAATTTCCAATATTTTTTGAAATTGCTCCTCTTCAGATAATTCTGAATTATCGATCTCTATGGCGTCTTCAGCTTTTGTTAATGGTGAAGTTTTTCTTGTAGAATCAATTAGATCGCGTTCGTTCACATTGCTTAGCACGTCTTCAAACGAAACTTTCTGACCTTTTTGTATCAATTCATCAAAGCGGCGTTGCGCTCTTATTTTAGGAGACGAAGTCATGAAAATTTTAAGTTCGGCTTCTGGAAAGACCACTGTTCCTATATCACGTCCATCCATTACTATGCCCTTATCATGCCCCATTTTGTGTTGTAATTTAACCAACTGATGCCTTACTTCTGGAACTGCAGAAACCATACTCACAAAATTGGACACCTGTAGTGAACGTATTTCATTTTCAACATGCTCTCCATTGAGATAGATCTCTGAATACCCTAATTCTGGATTAAATTTAAAGACCAGTTCAATATTGGGCAAGTCGTTGATTAGCCCTACTCTATCAAAGGAATCAAATGAAACAAAACCGTTCTGCATTGCATATAAGGTCACGGCCCTATACATGGCTCCTGAATCAACGTATACATATCCTAAATGACTGGCTAGACGTTTGGCAATGGTACTTTTTCCTGTTGATGAATATCCGTCTATCGCGATAATTATGCTCTGCACTATTGTAAGTCTATTTGTAAGCCAAAAAAGTTGGAATTGGCAGCGCTTGAGTATCTAGCATGTGTATAACTAAAACGCATTTTATTCAGTTTTAATCCAATACCAAATGACAATCCTGAAAAATTTCGTTGTTCTAAAATACGTAATTCTTCGGCTCTTCTAAAATTATAGCCCAATCTAATATTAAATCCTCGATCTGGAAACAATTCCGCTGCTATTATAGTATGCCTAAGTACATTTTCAAAAAACCCTACTTTTTCTTGGGTAACATTACCATCAAGATCAATTTCGTCTCGTGCTGGGTTTGGTTCTCCTATTGGCCATTTTTGAAGATTCTCAAAGGTAAGATGCCAGCGTAAAGGCATGTGTTCTAGCGTTTGCGATAGTCCAATATCAATTTCAAATGGTAAAGGTTCGTTTTGGCCTGCATAGGTTGTTATCTGTGTTCCTGCATTTCTAACAACTAGAGCTGCATTAAAATCTATATCACGATTTATATAAATAAGTCCGGCGTCTATGGCTACGCCTATTGAAGAGTATTGTTCCAGCTTAGAGGTAATAAACTTTATATTTCCTCCGGCGTAAAAATCAGAATACCCTATTTGACGTGCATATCCAAATGATAATGCAGCTTCATTGCCTGTAAATGAACCGGTTGAGTTACCATCTTCATCATATCCATCAAAAGTGCCATAATTAATATAGGTGACACCTACATGAAATGTTTGTGTACGTCTATCATAAGTATAGGCATAGGCCGCAGTACCATAATTAATTCCGCCAAGGTAACTGGTATAGTTTAGTGCCAGTTGATTATCCATTTCTACATTAATCGTGGCAGGGTTATAAATGGGTTGTGTGACGTCGTAGTCAACATTGGTGATAACTTTACCACCTAAGGCGGCTTGACGTGGTGAGGATACTAGATTTAAGAATTGATAAGTTGCTTCACCACCTAGTTGAGCAAGGGCAAAAAAAACTGTAAGCAGCGAGAAACAAGTTAATATCCTCTTTTTCATCAAGCAGCAAAAGTAACAAATACTATGTTAAAACGTTTGGCTGCTTCTTTTATTTTTGGGCTATAAAAAAACCTCGATTTCTCGAGGTTTTTATTATAGTTTCTTAGCATTTCTAACTTTTTGAGATGTCACAGCAATTTCAATCACTTCACTCATATCACTCACATAATGAAATGTTAGTCCTTTAAGGTATTCTTCTTTGATTTCATCCACATCACTTTTATTGTCCTGGCAAAGTATGATCTCCTTTATTTTAGCGCGCTTTGCTGCTAGGATCTTCTCCTTTATACCACCAACTGGTAAAACTTTGCCTCGCAAGGTAATTTCTCCAGTCATGGCTAGACTGCGTTTAACTTTTCTTTGTGTAAAAAGTGATACTAATGAGGTCAACATTGTGATCCCAGCGCTCGGCCCATCTTTAGGGGTTGCCCCTTCAGGAACATGAATATGCACATTATATTTCTCAAAAATATCAGGATTTATTCCAAATGTCGTTGCATTAGATTTCATGTATTCTAATGCAATTGTAGCTGACTCCTTCATTACCTTACCAAGGTTACCAGTAATATTGAGTTGACCTTTTCCTTTTGATAGAATAGACTCTATATATAATATGTCGCCTCCTACTCTGGTCCAAGCTAATCCTGTTACAACACCAGCTACATTATTATTTTCATACTTGTCACGTTCTAATTTTGGGCTACCTAAAACTTCAACCACATCATTATTTGATACAGTTACATTGTAATCTTCTTCCATCGCAATGTTTTTTGCGGCGTAGCGTACCATTTTGGCTATTTGTTTCTCCAAACCTCGAACTCCTGATTCACGCGTGTAACCTTCAACAATCTTTTCCAGTTGTGGTTTCCCTATCTTAAGGTGATCTTTAGACAATCCATGTTCCTTAAGTTGTTTAGGCATTAGGTGACGTTTGGCGATCTGCACTTTTTCCTCGATAGTATAGCCCGTTACATTAATGATCTCCATACGATCTCTCAATGCCGGTTGTATAGTAGATAAACTATTGGCAGTAGCTATAAACATGACTTTGGATAGGTCATATCCAAGTTCGAGGAAATTATCATAAAACTCCGAATTTTGCTCTGGATCTAATACTTCTAACATGGCTGAAGAAGGATCACCTTGGTGTGAATTTGAAAGTTTATC
This sequence comes from uncultured Flavobacteriaceae bacterium, assembly GCA_964479055.1. GTDB lineage: Bacteria > Bacteroidota > Bacteroidia > Flavobacteriales > Flavobacteriaceae > CAYZKX01. The sequence goes on along the minus strand of CAYZKX010000178.1, from coordinate 2,220 downwards.
GATCTCATCTAATACAAAAACTGGGTTTGAAGTTCCTGCTTTCTTTAAACTTTGAACAATACGACCAGGCATGGCGCCTATGTATGTTTTTCTATGACCGCGTATCTCAGCTTCATCACGCAATCCACCCAGAGACATTCTAACATACTCCCTACCCAGGGCTTCAGCAATACTTTTTCCTAAAGAGGTTTTACCCACTCCTGGTGGACCATATAAACATAGAATTGGTGATTTCATGTCATTCCTCAATTTAAGAACGGCGAGATACTCTATTATTCGGCGTTTTACATCATCCAATCCATAATGATCACGATCTAAAATACGTTTTGCACGTTTGAGATCGAAAAGGTCTTTACTATACTCATTCCATGGTAAATCCAAGATCAATTCCAAGTAATTACGTTGTATGGAGTATTCAGCCACCTGAGGATTCATACGTTGCATTTTTGCGACTTCTTTCTCAAAATGTTTTGCGATTTTTTCGTCCCATTGCTTGTCCTCAGCACGTTGTATCATTTCATCAATTTCCTCTTCATAACTTACACCACCTAATTCTTCCTGGATAGTTTTCATTTGTTGATGTAAGAAATATTCTCGCTGTTGTTGATTGAGATCACTTTGCACCTTTGATTGAATATCATTCTTCAATTCCAGCTTTTGAACTTCAACATTCATGTACTTCAAGGTTTCCAGAGCACGCTGTTGTAAATTATTGGTTTCCAAAAGCTCTTGCTTTTCGTTAACACTGAGGTTCATATTTGCTGAAACAAAATTCACCAGAAAGGAATTGCTTTCAATATTCTTTATGGCGAATGAAGCCTCACTAGGTATGTTTGGACTTTCTTTAATAATTTGCAGTGCTAGATCCTTTATAGAATCAATAATCGCCTCAAACTCCTTAGGATTGTCCACGCTTCGTGATTCAGGTACTTCACGAATCGTAGCATTCATATAAGGATCTTCGGTAATCACCTCGGCAACTTTAAAGCGTTTTTTTCCTTGAATGATCACCGTGGTATTCCCATCCGGCATTTTTAGCACTTTGAGAATGCGTGCCACAGTACCTGTTGCATGTATATCTTTGGCTGAAGGGTCTTCAATGAGTTCATCCTTTTGTGCCACTACACCAATTACCTTATTACCTTTATTGGCATCGTTAATGAGCTTAATTGATTTATCTCGGCCTGCCGTGATAGGTATCACTACGCCAGGAAAAAGAACTGTATTTCTTAGAGGCAGAATAGGTAATGTTTCTGGAAGCGATTCATTGTCGATCTCTTTTTCATCTTCGGAGGTCATTAATGGTATTAACTCTGAATTCTCATCAAACTCCTGCAATGACAAACTGTCAAAACTTATAATTTTTGGTTTTCGCATACCTTATTTTGGGTCATTCTGTCACTAAAACAGAATTGTTTAACTTTATTTCAATTAATTGTAAATTGTTAAATTCTGTATATCAGTAAGTTACGTATAACTGTAACAATTTACTTTTTATATAAGTCCAATTGTTATGCCATTGTATTAACGTATGGTTTAATTAAATAGTAACTTTTTTTTGTAAAACTGTAACAGATGCTTCTAAGTATCATCCTTGTAATAAACAATTTGTTTTTTTGTCACTAACCAATCAAAATATCGAACAGCTTGTCGAGCTATGTAAAACCGGCAACCAATTTGCGCAATTGGAAGTTTATAATAGGTATTACAAAGCCATGTACAATACAGCTTTAAGAATTATTAAAGATTCTTACGAGGCAGAAGATATCATGCAGGATGCATTTTTAACAGCCTTTACAAAGCTGGATTCACTTAAGGAAGCTATTACATTTGGCTCCTGGTTGAAGCGAATAGTGATTAACGACAGTATTTACCGCTATAATAAAAGCAATAAATACAACGAAGTTCCTTTAGATGATGTATTATATAAAGTAGAAGACGATCAAGGTATTGCCGAAGATCATACTTCAGGTGCCAAGGTAAAACAGATCTTAAGTGCCATGAAATTATTAAAAGATAATTACAGAGTGGCTTTAACATTGCATCTAATTGAAGGATACGATTATGAAGAAATAAGTGACATTATGAATATTTCCTACGCCAATTGTAGAACAACAGTTTCTCGAGCTAAGGAAAGTTTAAGACAAAAATTACAACCATTAGCTGAATATTAAAATTGAATAAGATGAAACAAAACAACTTGGACACGCTATTTAATTC
>CAYZKX010000177.1:0-5183 GCA_964479055.1 uncultured Flavobacteriaceae bacterium | reverse complement strand
TAAAAGCCATACATATTAATGTTTGGCTTTTGTTATTGGTAATATTAACCAATAAGTTTATTACATTTATAGACTAAACTAACAGTCTATTCTACATGGAAAAACTAAACCAGATCACAGAAGCCTTTTCTGGTGCAATGTGGGGATTACCATTATTAATACTGCTAATTGGTGGTGGTTTGTATTTGTTAATTCGCTCACGTTTTGCAGCCTTTTTATTACTTGGTCATGCCATTCAAGTGCTTCGTGGTAAATATGATGATCCTAATGATCCTGGTCAGATCAGTCATTTTCAAGCATTGACCACAGCGCTGTCCTCAACCATTGGCATGGGTAATATTGCTGGTGTGGCTGTTGCCATTTCAATTGGAGGTCCTGGAGCAGTTTTTTGGATGTGGATCAGCGCAATTGTAGGTATGAGTACCAAATTCTTTACCTCTACGCTAGCCATTATGTTCAGAGGAAAAGACAGTAATGGAGAGATCCAAGGAGGGCCTATGTATTTTATCATGGAAGGCTTGGGTAAATCCTGGAAACCATTGGCCATCATGTTTAGTCTATGTTGTATGGTAGGCGCTTTACCAGTATTTAATGTCAACCAATTAACTCAGGCTATAAACGATATTTTATTGAGACCAAACGGCGTTGAGGTTGGGTTTTCATCGAATTTGATCATCGGTCTCGTTTTAGTAACCATCACTGCAATTGTAATACTAGGAGGATTAGGTCGTATTAGTAAAACCGCGGCAAAATTGGTGCCGTCAATGGTATTGTTGTATTTCGTTTCCGTTGTTATTATTCTTGTGGTTAATATTGAAGTTGTTCCAAAATATTTCGGTATGATATTTACAGATGCCTTTACAGCTGAATTTCTGCCTAGAGACGAAACATTTTTGGGCGGTGTGGTAGGCGCTTTGATCCTATTGGGTATTAAACGGGGTGCATTTTCAAATGAGGCCGGATTGGGTACAGCACCTCTTGCTCATGGAGCAGCTAAGACCGATGAACCTGTGCGTGAAGGTCTGGTAGCCATGCTAGGTCCTGCAATTGATACTTTAGTTGTTTGTACTTTAACAGCATTGACCATATTAGTGACAGGTGTGTGGGAAACTACAGCTGATAATGGTGTAAGTTTAACGGCTTCGGCATTTGGCGCCGCCATGCCTGGTTACGGCAAATATTTATTGTTAGTATGCATTGCCGTCTTTAGTATTTCGTCATTATTTTCATATTCCTATTATGGTACAAAATGTATGTCATTTATAATAGGTGCGGATAAGAAACATTATTACAATTACCTCTATATACTCAGTATCATTTTAGGGGCAACCACTTCTTTAAGTGCAATGATCAATTTAATTGATGGCGTTTTTGCCTTGATGGCTATCCCAACCATGACAGCCACTTTAATATTGGCGCCTAAAGTAGTAAAGGAATTGTCGTCTTATAGACAGCGTTTAAAAGAAAACAAACTATGAGCAAACATGCCAAAGCATATTGGAAAGAAAATCTACGCTACGTTCTAATTTTACTTAGTATATGGTTTTTGGTAAGCTATGGTGCTGGAATACTATTTAAAGATGCTCTAAATACTATCCGTATTGGTGGATTTAAACTTGGATTTTGGTTTGCACAGCAAGGTGCTTTATATGTTTTTGTAGTGCTCATATTCGTTTATGTCTATTTAATGAATAAGTTGGATAAAAAGTATGGCTATGACGAATAGTGTACTTTTGATCGATGCGATAAATGTGCAACAATGGACCTACATTTTAGTAGGTCTTACTTTTGCCTTGTATATTGGAATTGCCATTTGGTCACGAGCCAACTCAACCAAAGAATTTTATGTGGCAGGAGGAGGTGTGTCACCATGGGCCAATGGCATGGCTACTGCCGCTGATTGGATGAGTGCGGCTTCATTTATTTCCATGGCTGGGATCATTTCATTCGCAGGATACGATGGTGCGGTATACCTCATGGGTTGGACTGGAGGTTATGTGCTTCTTGCTTTACTTCTGGCGCCTTATTTACGTAAGTTTGGCAAGTTCACCGTTCCCGATTTTATTGGTGACCGGTACTATTCTAATACCGCTAGAATTGTAGCAGTAGGATGTGCTTTATTGGTATCGTTCACCTATGTGGCTGGCCAAATGCGTGGCGTTGGAATCGTTTTTTCACGTTTTCTGGAAGTGGATATTGATACTGGTGTTATTATTGGCATGCTAATCGTGTTGTTCTATGCAGTTTTAGGTGGAATGAAAGGCATAACTTATACTCAGGTAGCGCAGTATTGTGTTCTGATTTTTGCCTTTATGGTTCCTGCTATTTTTATCTCCATTCAAATGACAGGTAATCCTATTCCTCAACTTGGATTTGGCAGTGAACTAAATGACGGGTCAGGCACTTATCTTTTGGATAAATTGGATGGATTGAGTACCGAATTAGGATTTGCTGAATATACTGAAGGGTCCAAATCCATGATAGATGTTTTTGCAATTACTCTGGCCTTGATGGTGGGCACAGCAGGACTACCTCATGTTATTGTGCGGTTTTTTACAGTGAAAAAGGTACGTGACGCTCGAAAGTCTGCTGGCATTGCATTGCTATTGATTACAATTTTATATACAACGGCACCAGCAGTGGCTGTGTTTGCACGTACCAACATGATAGAGACGGTTTTTAATCAACCTTATAACCAAGTTCCGCAATGGTTTAAAAAGTGGGAAACTACAGGGTTAATAACTTTTACAGATAAGAACAACGACGGAAAAATACAGTATTTGGCAGATACTAAAACCAATGAATTAGTTGTTGATCGTGATATCATGGTCTTGGCAAATCCGGAAATTGCCAAACTGCCCAATTGGGTCATTGCCTTGGTAGCCGCGGGTGGATTGGCAGCTGCGCTATCAACAGCAGCAGGATTGCTATTGGTGATTTCCTCATCTGTATCACATGACCTCATTAAAAAAGTATTCAAACCAAATATTTCTGAAAAAGGCGAGCTGGTAGCTGCTAGAATTTCAGCAATTGGAGCAGTTTGCATAGCCGGATACTTTGGTATTAATCCACCAGGCTTTGTAGCGGCTGTTGTTGCCTTAGCCTTTGGTCTAGCAGCAGCTTCATTTTTCCCGGCCATTATATTGGGTATTTTTTATAAGCGCATGAATAAGGAAGGTGCAATTGCTGGAATGGTAGTTGGGATTGTGGCCATGCTATTGTACATGATTAAATTTAAATTAGGTTGGTTCGATGAAACGTTACCAGACCAAAGTGAATGGTGGTTAGGAATTTCTCCAGAAGGCTTTGGTGTCATAGCAATGATTCTTAATTTTATAGTGTCGCTAACCATAATGTGCTTTACTAAAGTACCACCTAAGGAAGTGCAGGATATTGTTGAGAATATTAGAATACCAAGTGGTGCAGGTGCAGCTTCTAATCATTAATATATGCAAGAACTTAAAATTACATCGTATCAAGACTATTTAGAAACCTATCAGCGTAGTGTTAATGACCCAGAAGATTTTTGGAATGACATTGCTTTACATTTTGATTGGAAAAGAGAATGGGAATCTACCTTGGAATGGGATTTTAAAAAACCTATGGTTAAATGGTTTGATGGCGGTCAACTCAATATCACTGAAAATTGTTTGGATAGACATTTGGAAAAGAAAGGAGACCAAACAGCCATTATCTTTGAACCTAACGACCCTAGTGAATCCGCTCAGCATATCACTTATAAGGAGTTGCATTCAAGAGTTTGCCAATTTGCCAATGTCTTAAAGAATAATAATGTCAATAAAGGAGATCGCGTTTGCATTTATATGCCTATGGTTCCCGAGTTAGCCATTGCACTATTGGCTTGCGCAAGAATTGGTGCTGTACATTCTATAGTTTTCGCTGGATTTTCGGCTACTGCTTTAGCCGCTAGAATAAATGATGCGAGTTGTAAGTTGTTATTAACTGCAGATGGTGGGTATAGAGGTGCTAAAGTAACACCACTAAAAGACATAGCTGATGAGGCCCTAAAATCATGTCCAAGTATTGAAACAACTATTGTATTAAAACGTGTTAATAACAATGTAACAATGCATACTAATCAAGTTTGGTGGCATGATGAATTGGATAAAGCGAGTAGTGATCATTGCCAAGCAGAGACGATGGAAGCAGAGGACATGTTATTTATTTTGTATACCTCAGGATCCACTGGTAAACCCAAAGGAATGGTGCACACTTGTGGTGGTTATATGGTATATACAGCCTATACCTTTTTAAATGTTATGCAGTATGAAGAGAATGACGTGTATTGGTGTTCGGCTGATATAGGCTGGATCACAGGTCATAGTTATATTGTTTACGGACCGTTAGCAGTAGGAGCAACATCGGTCATGTTTGAAGGTGTACCTAGTTACCCAGATTATGGTCGGTTTTGGCAAGTATGTGAGAAACACAAGGTCAATCAATTCTACACCGCGCCTACAGCAATAAGGGCCTTGGCTAAGCATCCAACAAGTTTGATCACAAAATATGATTTGTCCAGTTTAAAAACATTAGGCACAGTGGGCGAGCCTATAAATGAAGAGGCCTGGGAGTGGTACAATATCAATATTGGTAAAGGCAAATGCCCTATTGTGGATACTTGGTGGCAGACTGAAACAGGAGGGATTATGATCTCTTCTCTAGCGGGTGTCACTAAAGATAAACCTACATTTGCTACGCTACCAATGCCTGGCATTCAGCCGTTGTTACTAGATGAAGAAGGTCAAGAAATAAAAGAGAATCCAGCTGAAGGTATTCTAGCTATAAAATTTCCATGGCCCTCTTTAGCACGTACTATTTATGGAGACCACCAACGTTATAAAAACGTTTATTTTTCGGCTTATGAAAACATGTATTTTCCTGGTGATGGTGCCTTAAGGGATGTGCAAGGTAACTATAGAATTACTGGTCGAATTGATGATGTGGTAATTGTATCAGGTCACAATATGGGTACGGCTCCAATTGAGAATGCCATTGATGAACATGAAGCTGTTGCTGAAAGTGCCGTTGTTGGTTTTCCGCATGATATAAAAGGTAATGCACTCGATGCATATGTCAGTTTGTAACATGGATTTGAACCATCAGATGACCTAAGGGCTTCAATAATTGACATAATCGTTACGACCATTGCTCCCATTGCCAAG
>CAYZKX010000176.1:0-5200 GCA_964479055.1 uncultured Flavobacteriaceae bacterium | reverse complement strand
TTTCAAAGCTTTTCCAACCTCCGTAAAGGCCTCAACAGCTTGATCAAGATGTCTTTTTTCATGAGCGGCCGATAATTGAACACGAATTCTAGCTTTTCCTCGTGGTACAACCGGAAAGAAAAAGCCAATGACATAAATACCTTTTTCGAGTAACATATTTGCCATGTTTTGAGATAATTTAGCATCGTATAACATCACTGGAACAATAGCCGAATCTCCATCAATGATATCAAAGCCTGCAGCCTTCATTCCGTCTTTAAAATAGGCCGTATTAAATTCTAGTTTGTCGCGTAATGTATTATCATTAGATAAGAGATCAAAAACCTTTATTGACGCCCCTACAATTGACGGTGCTAAGGAATTGGAAAACAAATAGGGACGTGATCGCTGACGCAACATGTCGATAATTTCTTTTTTACCCGTAGTATATCCACCCATGGCACCACCCAAAGCTTTTCCCAATGTGCCGGTAACAATATCTACACGACTCATTACATTTTTTTCCTCAAGCGTTCCTCGGCCTGTTTTACCAATAAAACCTGCGGCATGGCATTCGTCGACCATTACTAAAGCGTCATAACGATCGGCAAGATCACAAATTTGATCCAAAGGCGCCACTATACCGTCCATTGAAAAAACGCCATCGGTTACAATTATTTTAAAACGAGCACCATTTTTATCAGCCTCTTGTAACTGTTTTTCAAGATCTTCCATATTACTATTCTCGTATCTATATCTTGCCGCTTTACAAAGCCGAACACCATCAATAATTGAGGCGTGATTTAAACTGTCAGAAATAATAGCATCTTCCTTTGATAGTAAGGGTTCAAAAACACCACCATTAGCATCAAAAGCAGCGGCGTATAAAATGGTGTCTTCAGTGCCGTAAAAGTCTGCTATTTTTTCTTCCAAAGTCTTGTGAATGTCCTGAGTTCCACAAATAAATCGAACAGATGACATTCCAAAACCATGTGAGTCCAATGTGGATTTAGCCGCCTCAATAACATCGGGATGGGAGGATAACCCTAAATAATTATTGGCGCAAAAATTTAGGACTGTTTCACCTGTATTAAGTGTAATCTCTGCACCTTGAGCCGAGGTTATTATGCGCTCCTCTTTATATAAGCCACTCTGCTTTATTTCTTCAATTTCATTTTGAAGGTGTTGTTTAATTTTACCGTACATGATTTTTTTTTTCAAAATTAAACTTCTTTTATTGTAATGTCATCGTTTATATAAATTAATAGCATTTTTTTAACCGCCAATTTCATTTTTTCTAGTGCCTCTTTATAAGTATAGATTTGTTCGTCATGAGTACTAGAAACTAGGCCAGTTTTATAATCTATAACTACAACATCCTTTTCATTTAGGAAGACCAGTCGATCCGGGATTAAAATGTGCCCCGAACGGTTTATGATTTCACGTTCGTTATATACAATGAAATCAGGAGAAAAATAGGACTTTAATTGAGGATGGTTCAAAATTTGGTTAATGGTAGTTTTTAAGATCTCAACCTGATCATGACTTATAATACCGTTTCTGAATAAATCGTCAAAGACAAATGGGACGTCAGCTGATGTTTTAATTTTTGATAATATGAAGTGCAATAGATTTCCTTTTTCAAGGGCCTCTTTTTGTTTAGTATCCCAAAGTAGTCCTGATGAAGTAGCAATTTGAATTGCAAGTTCTTTTAATGGTGTGGCAATAAAATTAGAGGGTGAATCGGTAGGAGTTTGTTTTGTATAGGATCCACTATTGCGTTCTAAATTACCGAAGGTGTAAGTGAACTGAGAATCATGCCAAAGATTTTTATGTTTCAAGTAATTGATAAATAAACCTGAATACGTATTCATGTTTTCTTTTCCGTTTTTATCAATTTTTTTAGAACTTATGATATGAAGCTGTTCGATAGGTCGAGTTTGAGCGACATATAATAAATTGATATTGTCTAATTCTAACTCGGCTTTATGCTGAAGATAAAGGTGATTACCCTGCTCTCCAAAATCTTGTAACTGCTTATTGTAGTTGAGGAGCGCATATTCAAATCCATGATATTTATCTTTCTCCAATGCGTACCAAACTTTGGCATTTTGTTCCTTGTAAATATCAAGATCAGCAAATGGAAATATGACAACTGGAAATTCAAGACCTTTAGATTTGTGAATGGTCATTATTCTAACGGCATTCTTCTCATTTGATGAGGTAATACTTAACGCATCTTTTTTCTGTTCAAAATAATTTACAAAGCCAGAGATACTTGTTGAATGCGCATTTGAAAATGATAGCACTTCATCCAAGAAAAATTGAACATAGGCATTAGAATTAGTGACAAGACCAAAGGCAACTATAATCTGCTCCACTGTCTCATACAAAGTTAAATTTAATGTTTTGTCAAAAATCTTGTATGATTTGTCATTTTTGACTGTCCAAATAATGTCATTGATAGCACTATCAATGTGTTCCACAATGAATTTATGCTTGTCTTCCAATTCTAATTTATAAGTGGCAATGTATGTCAAGACCTCTAACATTAATTCTTTATTCTTTGAGTCTAAAAGTAACTTGAGCATATTGATTATAAACATCACCTCTGGTGAATGTGTCAAGAGCATCGTTTCCGATGAAATAATGTCAATTTTGGATTCTTCGATCAAATGCTTAGCAATGCGAACACCTTCTTTCTTTTTTCGCACAAGCACACAAATATCTTTGAGGTCAAATCCATTTTGCAAGCAAGACACAATTTTAGTTTCAACTTCTTTGCAGTAAGCATCTTCTAATTCTATTTTGCCGGACTGCTCTAACAAAGTGATACTCACACAGCCTTCTTCATTTTTTTTGACCTTTTGAAAAGACCTTTCAAATAATTGGCCATAAGAATTAGATGAAAATGCAAAAGTGGAAAGATGTTTAAAAAAAGCATTGTTGAAATCTACTATTTGTTGCTGACTCCTGTAATTATAACCCAGATCCTTTTGCAAGGGCTTAATTTTAAATGGATTTTCAGTTTCGGAATACATTGCAATAAATTGTTCTGCCTTTCCGCCACGCCACCTATAAATTGCCTGTTTGGCATCACCAACAACTAATAAAGATGAATTCTCGGCGGCTAGTGCGTTATCAACCAATGGAATTAAATTTTGCCATTGCATGACCGAAGTGTCTTGAAATTCATCGATAAAATAGTGCTTGAATTTTTCACCAACACGTTCATAAATAAATGGAGCTGGTTGTTGACTTAGATATTCACTAACAACCGTATTGAACTCTGATATCAATATCAAACTGCGCTCTTCTTTAATGCTTTGAACCTCTTTATTTATTTCATTTAGAACTGACAAAGGGGTTAAATTTTTTTGCACTGCGCGATTGAAATTATATTTTGAAATCAATTGTTGTGTTTCTAAAAACGCATGCAATATTTGTGGCCTAAGTTCATCAATAACTGAGGCATTAGTCGTAGAAACACGTTTTGGATATAATGGTCCTGATTCAATATTTTCCTGCCATTTGGCTGTGAAGTTGACATTGAATTGGCCTTGGGATAGTTTTATAAAATGCTTTGGTAAATAACTACCAGAAAAGTCGGAATGATCTATTGATTGAGCTTCAAAGCACTTTATTAGATTCTTTGCCAAAGTACGGATTTGATCAAACAGTGCAATTGCTTCTTTTTGAAGCTGTGACTTAAATGCGATAAAGTCATTTAACGATTTAGTTCTTAGTCTTGAAACGTGTTCAAAATCATTTTCATTTAAGAGTAGTTTTGCAATTTGATTCAAGTCATATTCAATGTTAAAGCTTCGGTCGTCATCAGTTTTTTCAAGAGCAAAGTCAACAATTACTTTTGTGAGTGTTTTTTCAGTTCCAGTCTTTGAAATTAAGACGTCAATCGCTTCCAAAATGATCTCTTCGGTATCGAGAGCTACATCAAAATTTAGAGGGAGTTTCAAATCAAACGCAAAGGCTCGATTGAGTTTTTGTGTAAACCTGTCAATTGTTGAAACATCAAAGGCAGCATAGTTATAGACAATTTTTTTTAAAATTATTTGAGATTTAGCTTGAATCTGGGTAGGAGTAAGCGGTGTTTCATTAGCAATATCTGCGAGCAAACTTTCATATTCTTTAGGTATTACATCTTCTGAAAATGCTTTAAGGGCATCGATGATGCGTTCTTTCATTTCAGCAACGGCCTTGTTGGTGAAGGTAATAGCCAGTATATGTTTAAATGGGAATTCTTTATTTGAAAGCAATAACGTTTTAATATATTCTTTAACCAGAGCGTAGGTTTTTCCGCTACCTGCTGAAGCATTGTAAACATAAAATGTAGAGGGTTTCAACTAAAGAATATTTTTATACCAAAATAAGTAATCTTAATAACTTAATTAAAGTATTGTGAATGCAAAATCGTAAATTTGAAAAGAATTAAATTAACAAAAACAAAAACAGATATTATGGCTTTTGAATTACCAAAATTAAAATACAGCTATGATGCTTTAGAGCCTCATATAGATGCAAGAACCATGGAGATACATCATGGGAAACACCACAATGGATATACTACTAAATTGAATGCTGCCATCGAAGGAACTGCTTTGGAAGGCCAATCAATTATTGATATCTTGTCTAATCTTGACATGAATAATGATGCGGTAAGGAATAATGGTGGAGGCTTCTACAACCATTCATTATTTTGGGAAGTTATGAACCCTGAAGACAAAGGTTACCTTTCTGGAGAATTAAGAGACGCAATAGAGAGTGCCTATGGATCAGTCGATGACTTTAAGGCAGAGTTTAGTAAGGCAGCTGCTACAAGATTTGGATCAGGATGGGCCTGGCTATGTGTACATAAGGGAGGTCGAGTTGAAGTTTGTTCAACGGCGAATCAAGATAATCCGCTAATGCCTGGAATAGCATGTGGGGGCACACCTATTTTAGGAATAGACGTTTGGGAACACGCCTATTATTTGAATTATCAAAATAGACGTCCAGATTATATTAATGCTTTCTTTAATGTGATTAACTGGAACGAAGTCGAACGGCGATACGCTGCTGCAAAATAGTTTTAAAAACAGCTCTTTAAAAAATTTAAGCAGATCATATATTGATCTGCTTTTTTTTATAAAATAAAAAGGTGAACAAGAATGTCCACCTTTTTGCCCCAAATCTACCATAAACTTAACCTACTTATGTTATGGTG
>CAYZKX010000175.1:0-5212 GCA_964479055.1 uncultured Flavobacteriaceae bacterium | reverse complement strand
ATATAGTTTATGTTTTATTGAAGATTGAACATAACCAATTTAAAATGGCACCAAATTTAAATTGGAAGGCCTTTTGGTTGCGTACTGCTATTCATTTTTTAGTCATCGCTGCAATTACTGTCATCTATGTGTGGATAAGAGAGCCTGACCAATTGTTCAATGTTATGCTCAAGAATTCAAAGCTTTGGGTATTCATTCTGTTTTTCTATAGCTTGTTTTCTGTTTATCCTCAGGAATTGATCTACAGAACATTTTTCTTTCAGCGTTATGAACCACTGATCAAAAACAAGAGCTTTTTAATTTTTTTTAATGCCATCGTTTTTGCGTTAGCACACATATTTTTTAAGAATGCTTTGGTCATTTTCTTGACCTTCATTGGGGGATTACTTTTTGCTATCACTTTTTACAGAACAAAATCTACGATCATGGTTTCTGTAGAACATGCCATCTACGGTTGTTGGCTTTTCACTGTTGGTATGGGCAATATGCTGGGCTTTCCTTCTTAAAATTATTTTAAACCTTTGTTAATTGTAAAGGCATGAGCTAGAAATTATAGTACCTTTTCAAAAACTAGCCTGTCATGAAAAATACTGTATCGCGTCGAACCATTGTTAAAAGCTCTGTATTTGGACTTTTAGCTGCGACAATTCCAAACGTCACTTATGCCAGTTCAATGTTCTCAATGGAGAAAGAATTAGAATTAGATCTGCCTTCCAGGTATCCTTCTATCGATGACGATATTGTAAAAGAGGTTGTTGGTAAATCACATTTTGATTTGGAGACTGTAAAAAAATTGGTAGATAAACGTACAGAACTAGCTCGCGCAACTTGGGATTGGAGTTTTGGAGATTGGGAATCGGCTATAGGTGCTGCTTCACATGTGGGTCGCCGTGATATTGTTTTCTATTTAATAAGTAAAGGCGCACGTCCAACAATGTTTACATATGCAATGCTTGGTGCTTATGACATTGTAAAGAATATGATAGATATATCACCTGGTATTCAAAAAACTATGGGACCACATGGTATTAGTTTAGCCAGTCATGCAAAGTTTGGTTTACGTATGAAAGACGAGATGACATTTGAGCAAATCTCAAGTAGTGAAAAACTCATTGACTTTCTTGATAATTTGGAGGGTGCAGCAGGTGAGACGTATTTAGAAATGACTGACGACAAAAAAAAGTATCTAGGAGATTACAAATACGGAAATGGATCAAACGACGGATTTTCCATAAAAGAAAACTCGCGCAAAATGTTATCATTGGGCAAACTAGGTGAATTTGGTGGTGGACTACATAAAACTGGAAATAGTGAATTTATGTATAATGGTGTGCCTTCAGTGAAGATCACATTCCAAATTGAAAATGAGATTGTAAAATCATTGACGGTTGTAGAACCTGAACTCACACTAGTAGCAAAAAAGGTTTCCTGAACAGATTGGTATTCTTCTATTCTAATAATTCTAGTTGGCATTGCCTAAAGCCAAAATAGTCGTACTTTTGTAGTCGATTTTTAAAAGAACTCTCACTAAAATTTCATTATGAATACATACGACGTTGCTATTATAGGTTCGGGACCTGGAGGCTATGTGGCTGCTATACGCTGTGCGCAATTGGGCATGAAGACAGCTATTATTGAAAAATATGCAACCCTAGGAGGTACTTGCCTCAATGTAGGTTGTATTCCAAGCAAGGCGCTTCTCGATTCTTCACATCACTATGAGGATGCAGTTAAGCATTTTGAGGAGCATGGCATCGATATTCCTGGTGATATTAAAGTGAACCTAAAACAAATGATCTCAAGAAAACAGGCAGTTGTTGATCAAACTACAGGTGGAATAGATTTCTTAATGAAAAAGAATAAGATTGATGTCTTTCAAGGCATAGGTAGTTTCAAAGATGCTACTCATATTATTATTGAAGGCGATGAATCTACCGAAATTGAAGCTAAGAATACCATTATTGCTACTGGAAGTAAACCATCAACATTGCCATTTATTACCATTGATAAGGAGCGCATAATCACCTCAACTGAGGCGTTGAAACTTACTGAAATTCCAAAACATCTCATCATTATTGGTGGTGGTGTCATAGGACTCGAATTAGGACAGGTTTATAGAAGGTTAGGAGCAGAGGTCACCGTTATAGAGTATATGGATCGTATCATTCCAACTATGGATGCTGGATTATCGAAAGAATTGAACAAGGTCTTTAAAAAGGCTAAATTCAATATGAATGTATCACATCAGGTGAAATCTGTTGAGCGTAAAGGAGATGAGGTAGTTGTAATGGCAACGAATAAAAAAGGCGAAGAAGTTGAATTTAAGGGTGACTATTGTTTGGTGTCTGTTGGCCGACGTCCTTATACTGATGGTTTGAATGCCGAAGCTGCTGGCGTAAAACTTGACGAACGAGGAAGAATTGAGGTTGATGAGCATTTACGAACCAATGTCGCAAATATATACGCCATAGGTG
This sequence comes from uncultured Flavobacteriaceae bacterium, assembly GCA_964479055.1. GTDB lineage: Bacteria > Bacteroidota > Bacteroidia > Flavobacteriales > Flavobacteriaceae > CAYZKX01. Next base: position 2,738 of record CAYZKX010000175.1, on the reverse strand, counting down.
ATGTGGTTAAAGGAGCCATGTTGGCCCATAAAGCCGAAGAAGAAGGCGTATTTGTTGCTGAAATTCTCGCCGGACAAAAACCGCATATCAATTATAATTTGATCCCAGGTGTTGTGTATACCTGGCCTGAAGTTGCTGCCGTTGGTAAAACTGAAGAAGAACTTAAAGCCTCTGGGGTAGACTATAAAGTTGGACAATTTCCGATGCGTGCCTTAGGTAGAAGTAGGGCAAGTATGGATATTGATGGTTTTGTAAAAATATTGGCTGATAAAACAACCGATGAAATTTTAGGCGTTCATATGATTGGAGCGCGAGCCGCCGACATGATTGCAGAAGCTGTTGTTGCTATGGAATATAGGGCGTCTGCTGAAGATATTTCACGTATGTCACATGCCCATCCAACATTTACTGAAGCCATAAAGGAAGCAGCATTGGCCGCGACCGATGATAGAGCTTTACATATATAATGTAAGGGATACATTTTTAAAACTATTATAGCAGATTATTGATGATCTGCTTTTTTTTATTAGAATTGTAATAAGAAATTAATAAAAGAACAAAAGCATTTTCATCCAATTTGCGCATTTGTTCGTATATATAAATACGTAAAAGAGTATAAAAGCAGGCAATAGTGGTTTGCTTAGTTCGTTTTGTAAACTATGGCAAGCTTTTTGTTTTAGTTTGACACCAAATAATCAAGTTGAAGTTCGGATAACTTTAGTTATGGTAATAAGTTATTTTTAGGGAAGAACTGAATGAAACTTGATTTCGCCCTTTCTCATTTATGGGAAGGGGCTTTTTATTGCCAAATTCAGGAAATTATTTAGTCATTATTGTACATTTGATTATGCTTAAAATGTTTAAACAGCATATTGATACTGATCTACCATTTTTACAAAATGGCCGCTTACTAGTGGCTGTTTCCGGTGGACGGGATAGTTGTGTGCTTACACATTTATGTCATGAACTAGAACTGGAATTTGCTATAGCTCACTGCAATTTTAAATTGCGTGGTGAAGAAAGTGATCGAGACACTATATTTGTTGAATGCCTAGGTGAAGAACTGAATAGAGAAGTATTTTGTCAATCTTTCGATACTAAGTCTTATGCTGAAGATAAGGGCCTATCCATCCAAATGGCTGCACGTGAGTTACGTTATGATTGGTTTAATGATCTGGCAAAACAACTACAATTTGATTTTATTCTAACGGCGCATCATGCTGATGATAATTTAGAAACCTTCCTAATTAATTTATCCAGAGGAACTGGATTGGATGGATTAACTGGAATTCCTGTGATCAATAAGAATATAGTGAGACCCTTATTGCCTTTTTCGCAACAGCAGATTGAACAATATGCTTTAGATAATGATTTGAGGTGGTGTGAAGATCTGAGTAATCATGACACAAAATACATTAGAAATCTTTTACGTCATGATGTGGTTCCTAAATTGAAACAGGTACATCCAGAGTTTCTAAACAACTTTAAAAGTACACTTGACTATCTCAATCAGACTGCCGATGTGGTGGACGATCGTATGGATGAAATTGCAGACGCGGTTATTGATGTTAAACCAGACCACATTTGCTTTGACATCGCTAAAATTAAGGCGTTAAATAATCCGCAGGCATATTTGTTTCAATTTTTTAAAGAGTATGGGTTTACAGAATGGAATGACATTTATGGATTGTTACATGCACAATCTGGAAAAAAAGTAGTTTCTAAGGATTGGATTTTGTTAAAAGACCGTATGCATTTGATGCTCTCACAACGCGTCCAAGACCATTTTGAAACCATCTCTATTAATGAGGGTCAATCTCATGTTTCAACCTCAAAAGGCGATCTAAAGCTTACAGTTGTCAATACATTAGGAACAGAAGCTCAAGCTATTTATGTAGACGCCGATCAACTGCAGTTCCCATTGGTTTTACGATCCTGGCAAAAAGGCGATGTTTTCTATCCTTTTGGTCTTGGTGGTAAAAAGAAGAAATTGAGTAAATTCTTTAAAGATGAAAAATATTCGATTTTAGAAAAAGATGCGGCGTTGCTGTTATGTTCTGGAGATGAAATCGTTTGGATAGTAGGTAAACGTATGGACGATAGGTTTAAGGTTCAAGATAGTACCAACACAATTTTAAAAATTGAATTAACTAATGCCAGTAGTTAGGTCTAACTATACACCACCATTTTTATTTAGAAACGGACACTTATCTACCATTTATTCAGGACTGGTTAGAAGCGTGAAGCATCTGTACCAGAAACGCCAACGATTTAAATTGAGTGATGGTGACTTCATAGATCTAGATTGGAGTTATGCTAATGATCCTACAAATAGACTCGTGGTTCTTCTTCATGGATTAGAAGGTAATACCCAACGTCCTTATATATTGGGTTCAGCGAAAATTTTTAACGCCAATAACTACGATTCCGTTAGTGTTAACTTTAGAGGTTGTAGTGGTGATGATAATGACTTTTACCGTTCATATCATTCTGGCGAAACACAAGATATCTATGAACTAATATGTTACCTCACTGCGCGAACAAATTATAGTTCCATATTCATTAAAGGCTTCAGTTTGGGTGGTAACGTCACTCTTAAACTTCTTGGAGAGCGTGAACACATTCCAGATCAATTGAGGGCAGCTATAGCCATTTCGGTACCTTGCGATCTTTATGGTTCCTGTGTAGAATTACACAAGATAAAGAACAGACCCTATGCCAATATGTTTAAAAGGCAT
>CAYZKX010000174.1:0-5219 GCA_964479055.1 uncultured Flavobacteriaceae bacterium | reverse complement strand
AGGGCCTTCAATTAAAAATTCACCCATATGGCTCACGTCGAAAACACCTAAGGCTTTTCTAACTGTTTCATGTTCAATATTAACGCCTTCGTATTGTACAGGCATGTTGTAACCTGCAAAAGGAACCATTTTGGCACCTAGGGCTTCGTGAGTAGCGGTTAAGGCCGTATTCTTCATAAGTGATGCATTTAAAAAGATTGGGCAAAACTACATAATTTTTACCTGACATAGAGTATAAATTATTTGTTAAAAGCACTTTTAGTTAAACACATAATCAGTATTTTCATGCACCAAAAATTTACCTTAAAAATGAAAAAATACTGCATCATTATTTGTGCTATGTTGATAGCAAACCTTGGGGTCGCTCAAAACGATTTACCAACCGATTATCTTACATCTGAATTTCATAAGAATAGGCGAGATGCCCTTCGTGAAAAGATGCCTAAAAATAGTGTAGCTGTATTTTTTGCCAATGCCGTACGTAATCGGGCTAATGATGTAGATTATGTGTATCATCAGGATCCTAACTTTTATTATTTAACAGGATATAAAGAACCACATGCTGTTCTGGTGATATTTTCAGATTGGCAAAGCAATGAAGATGGGAAACAGTTTAATGAAATACTCTATGTACAAGAGCGCAACGCTAAAAGTGAGATGTGGACAGGACGAAGACTTGGTGAAGAAGGCGCTAAAAAACAATTGGGCTTCGAAATAGCATTAAACGGTAAGGAATTTTTAGATTCTGGAATAGATTTTATGAGTTTTGATAATGTCATGTTCGATGATTTTAAAAACGATATTAGGGACAATGCACGTGATAAAGCTGATCTTTATGATTTGATAGAGTCTTTTAAAACGCAGGTCGGTTATTATATTGAAGTGTCATCGGCAGAGGTTAAGAATAATGATCAAGTTGATCAAAACACAGAAGGTTCTATACCATTAGAGCGTGCTAAAATTGATACTAAAACCCTAAGAACTTATATGGCGAGTTTACGTGAGATCAAATCGGAAGACGAAATGAAATTACTTAAAAAAGCCATTCGTATTTCTGCTATGGGTCAAGTTGAAGTTATGAAAGCTATGAAACCTAACATGAGTGAAACTGAAATTCAGGGAATTCATGAGTATGTTTACAAGATCTATGGCAGTGAATATGAAGGTTATCCTAGTATTGTTGGTGCGGGTCATAATGGATGTGTATTACACTATGTTGAGAACAATAAAACCAAGGTTGATGGAGATCTGGTACTAATGGATTTAGGAGCTGAATATCACGGATATACTGCTGATGTTACGCGAACCATTCCAGCCAATGGTAAATTCACTCCAGAGCAGGAGGCTATATACAGCATTGTTTATGACGCACAAAATGCAGGAATAGAGGCGGCTATAGTGGGTAATACAGGCCGAGATACACACAATGCTGCTAAAAAAGTGATCAATCAAGGATTACTGAAATTGGGTATAATAAAATCTCTTGATCAAAAGCATACTTATTTTCCACACGGCACATCACATCATATCGGACTGGATGTGCACGATCTCAATAAACGAGGGCCTTATCAGGCTAATATGGTCATAACTGTTGAGCCAGGAATTTACATTCCTGAAGGCAGTGATTGTGATGAAAAATGGTGGGGTATTGCTGTGCGTATAGAAGACGATATCTGGATTACGGATAATGGTCCGGTGAACTTATCTGCTGAAGCACCGCGTACTGTTGAAGCTATTGAAGCCATGATGAAGCAAAAAAGCCCATTGGACAATTTCAAATTGCCCAGTTTAGACGATTAATAAAAAACTTACTCCTGATTATTAAAGTTGCTCTAATTCAGAATCTATTTCGACGATGAGTGCTTCAATTGTTTGTTGGACAGGAATTAGGAGTTGTTTTAATAAAAAGTATCTGCGCCTTCTAAGATGATTCAACCTATTTCTTACTTCTATACTATTGCTTAAAAAATCTAGTTCCTCAGCAGTATAGCTGGTCTTACTAAGGATAACTTTAGCATAAACAAGAGGCGTTATTTGTTGGTCATAGTATCGAATATAATTTTGGTTGACTTCTCTAATATTAGGATAACTGTAACTGTAAAGAGAAGCAATTTTAGAACGCAGTGAATCATTTGTAATGATATCAATTCCCGCTGAATTTATATTTTCATAAGGGGACATATTAAATACAAAATCCCATTCGGGACTTAAGCTAAAACGAAAGTATTTTGAAAGGGAATCAATGGTAAAGGTTTTTTGATCACTAAAGTACAGCTCAATCGAAACGTGATATTGTAGGATCCCTGAGTACGCAGATTTTGCAGGCTCAAATTCACCACGCAGATCACTTTCCAAACCTTTTTTGAGTTCGGTTAGATATATTACTTCTTTTTGCCGTTGTTTTCGTTCTTCATTCCAATTGTTTATTTGTAATGCTATTAGAATTCCTAATACCACCAACAAGATTTCACCTATAGCGTATTTAAAATATTTACCCATTTTGTTTTGTTCTAAGAGCGAGCGACGAATATGTCTGAAGAATTTGATCATTAAACTTCATGTTTGTACCCCTAATTTAATAAGAAGTTCTTTAGGTCGCTATAGGTGCTTAATTTCATAGACACCTTTTCTCTATGCATCACCGATTGTATTTGAGCTGGTAGTTTCAGTTTGGCTTGTGTTACTTCTTCTACCACATCCAAGAATTTTGTAGGATGCGCCGTTTCCAAAAATATTAAATGCGACTTTGGATGCTCCTTTAAGTAGGCTTTTGCACCTAAATAACCAACAGCACCATGAGGGTCAGCAATGTATTCGTAATCGCTATACAGTTCAGCTAATGCCTGTTTTGTTTGTTGATCAGTAAAGCTATACGAAATTAAATTGTCCCTTAGAACGTCAAAAGAATTGTTGTAGATCTCCTGAATACGTACAAAATTACTAGGATTTCCTACATCCATGGCATTACTTATGGTTGCTATGCTTGGTTTTGGGTTATAAGATTTAGTGGCTAGGTAATCTGTTATCGTATTGTTCGCATTGTTAGCTGCAATAAAGTGCCTCACAGGCATGCCAAGCTGTTGAGCCATCATTCCGGCACAGATATTCCCAAAATTTCCACTAGGAACTGAAAAAACTATCGAATCGTATTCGTCTTTCAGCTGTTTATAAGCAAACAAAAAATAGAACATCTGAGGTAACCATCGTGCCACATTGATAGAATTTGCACTGGTTAATTGCCTGGTACCGGTAAGTTCTTTATCCAAAAAAGCACGTTTTACCATATCTTGACAATCATCAAAAACACCATCAACTTCTAGAGCTGTAATATTTTGACCAAGCGTAGTGAGTTGGCGCTCTTGTATATCACTCACTTTGCCAGATGGGTAGAGGATCACGACGTTTACACCTTGTACGCCTAAAAATCCATTAGCTACCGCTCCTCCAGTATCACCCGAAGTAGCAACTAAAATAGTGATCTCCTTGGAATTATCTTGATTGAAATACCCTAAACAACGTGCCATAAAGCGCGCACCTACATCCTTGAAGGCCATAGTTGGCCCATGGAATAACTCAAGGGTTGATATATGCTCATTCAATTTAACAATAGGAAAATCAAAGGATAAGGTGTCCGCAATGATATCCTTTAGTGCATTTTCTGGAATATCATTGCCAACAAATGGTTTGATGGCTTGAAAAGCAATGTCATTATTAGAATATTGATCTATGTTTTTAAAAAATGATTCTTGTAATGGCCTTATATTTTCTGGGAAGTACAAGCCTTTATCTGGTGCCAACCCTCTAATGACGGCGTTTTGAAAGGTGCTTTCTGGAGCTTTTCTATTTAAGGAGTAATACAACATTAGTCAATAACTTTAACTCCTTCTGTATTTATTTTTGAAACATAGATCTTATAATCAAGCCCAGAATTGGAATAGACCTTGTCAAATGCAGAAGCCACATCATTGGCTATGGATTCCCCTTTGCATAAAGCAAAAACCGAAGGTCCTGCACCAGATATAGTGCAACCCAAAGCGCCGCAGCTCAAAGCAACCGATTTAAGATTGTCAAATAATGGGATAAGACTTTTTCTATGTGGTTCAACAATCACATCAACTAGTGATTTTTTTATGAGCTCATAATCGTTGGTATGTAGCGCATGAACCAGACTTCCAACGTTAGACCATTGTTCTATAGCTTTTGTAAGTTTTACTTCAGTAGGTAAAATGGCCCTAGACTCTGACGTTTTGATCTCAATTTGCGGATGAATTATCGTAGTGTACAAGTCACTAGGTGTGGGGATTTGTAATATTTCTAATGGTTGTGTGGACTTCACTAGCGTAAACCCACCAAACATGGCCGGAGCTAAATTGTCGGCGTGTTCGGCCTCACTGGCAAGTGCTTCGCCTTTTAAAGCGAATGCTGTGAGTTGTGACTTATTACATGGGTTTCCTAGTAAAACATTCATCCCAAAAACACTACCAACTGCACTGGCAGCGCTACTACCAATGCCACTGCCTGGTTTGATATTCTTTATAATCTCAATGTCAAAACCGCAATCCGGGTTTAAGGCGTTGTACATTTCTAAAGCCGATACTCCGGCGACATTCTCTTCAACAGCATATGGCAGGTCGAAACCTTCTATTTTAGTGATGTCAATGCCCTTTTTAGAGGTCTTTCTTATCACCATGTGATCCCCAATACTATCCAAACAAAAGCCTAAGACATCAAATCCGCAGGCAACATTGGACACTGTGGCAGGAGCAAATATGTGAACTTCGTTAGTCATTAATTATTGGCGATGCGCATAATATCAGCAAATAAACCAGATGCCGTTACATCTGCACCAGCACCAGCACCTTTCACGATCATGGGTTGCTCTGGGTAACGCTCGGTGAAGAACATTACTATATTATCTTTACCCTCAAGGTCATAGAACGGATGGCCTTCAGGTATTTCCTGTAAACCTACCTTTGCCTTCCCACGATTGAATTCGGCGACATATTTGAGTTTACAGTTTTTTGATTTAGCGTCAGCATATAACTTTTGAAAATGGGCTTCGTCAGCTATAAGGGTATCGTAGAAATCATCTACTGTATCGGCTTCTAGATTGGCTTTAGTTAAGAACGAATTATTCTCGATATCTTCAATTTCCATCTTGCCACCATTTTCTCTAGCCAGGATCAGGATTTTACGAGCCACATCAATCCCACTTAGAT
>CAYZKX010000173.1:0-5227 GCA_964479055.1 uncultured Flavobacteriaceae bacterium | reverse complement strand
ATGCTAACATGCCTATAAGTATGTAGAGTAAATGTAAAAATTAATTATCTATTAATCAAAATGATAGATTAATTTTTTTCGTAGACAATGATAGAATTCGAATCTCCAATAGTTACAAATTCTAACTTCGGGTCACTATCAATATTTTCAAAATCTACGGTTGAATTGCCGTACACCGGGAAATTGGAAAGTAGTCTTGCCTGACTGTCAAACATAAAAATACGGTTAGATTGCTTATCTGATATAGTGACATAGATTTTATCGTTGATGTAAAATATTTTAGGTTGGGTATAATCACCAAATTCTAATTCGTAAGTTCTCTGTTTAATGTTCAAAAGGTTATCTGATATTGAAACCAAAGTCTTACTTGTGGCATCAATAAGATGATAATTGTCTAAGTTGAGATCTTGTTCAGCAAAATTGCCATTTAAGTTGACCTGTACCAATGTACCATTAGATGAGGTAGTAGTAAAGGCATTTTTATAATAAAAGACATCATTATGAGAATGTTCAAAACTATTATTACTTGGAATTCTAACTTTACCACGTCGATTCAATATTTGCATCTTACCACCAGCAACAAAAACGATATAGTCTCTAGAATTCACACGTATATGTTTTGGCCTTGAAGTAATGATCCCCGAATTGTTATAATCAAAACCGCGAACCGTTTTACCGCGTCTGTCATAGACTAAAACATTTCCTTTTTGAACCACAACAAAGCGGTAATTCTTCTTTCGGTCATAATCAAATATTGAAAGTGGTTGCGTGATGTCATCATTAAAACGCAGCGGAAAAGGACTCACATCATTACCATTTCGATCTATCACATAAACGCGTTTAGAAGTTGCAAAGGCCAATTGAAGTCGCCCATTTCTATACAGATCCACTTGTTCAATTTCACCAAGGATGGCACCATTTAATTGCTTTTTCCAAAGTATTTTTCCTCTATTGGAGATGAGGTACAAATTGTTATTCACATCTTGAACAACGATCTCTTTTTGCCGCGTTCTATGATTTATCACAAAATGAGGGGGTACTAGAATATGATCATCCAAGGTGATATTGAACTCTTCTAAAATCTCATTTGATATCGTCCTTTTATTATACTTGGATAGAATGCCATTGAAGTGAATGAATTGATCATCTTGAATCAATTGAAATGCAGAATGCTTATAGTTTTTTATATCATTGGCATTAATTCCATTTTCAAATAATCCCTCTAACTTCTCTTTCAATAAGTCTGAATTGACTACGAGAAGCACTGACGATTCATCTGATAGGTTGTTCATGCAATTTCCAAAACTTTGTTCATTACTTAATGTCGAATTGTTGAGATAACTAGCAATAATAGTTTGGAGCACTTCTTCTGAATTTGCAAAAACAAAAAAGTCATCAAGAATGGTATATTTATTTATGGCTGTGTTAGTCAACAACGGGCTCATAGGGCGAAAAATACTATCGTTAGAAATATCATAGATATCCACGTTACGATAGGTGTTTATAATTTCCTGATGATCAACAAGTGCATCTATTGTTGATGTGCGATCTATTGATTTGAGCACAATGGCCCTATTTGAATCGAGATAAATTTCACCCATTTCGGACGCCGATTCGAAAAGTTCATACGATTCAAGGGAGTCCTTTTTTTTAGCTGTTAGTTCACGCAATTGGGCATATAATTTGGAAAAATTGGTATAGGTGAAACTCACCAGTCCCTTTGCACTCGAAGGAGTAATGTTTTGTATGGTGTTTTCCTGCGGGATGTTTTCATGAAACAAACGTTCAAAAAAGCTTGAAGAATCTTTTTCTTTACTAATACCATTAATGGTCACTTGATCTGGATAAAGAGTATAATTCAAACTTGATATTCCTGCAGCTTTTTTTACAGTGTCATTTAAGAAGAAATTAAAGACCGAAATAGAATCTGTATCAATATGAGAAGAAAAGGAACGACTTGCTGAATGTGTAAATTGAATACTGTTAGACCGGTCATTGGTTGCCATACCATCTAGACGTTTCTGTGAATTGGAAATAAGAATTGTGCTATCTATAGTTTTAGTAAAAAAGTTTCTGTCCTCCAGCATCACCATACTATTTTCTATACTATCAACAACCTTCGAAATGATCATATAGTCCAGACTGTCGCTTATTCGATTAATACATATATAGGTCTCTGAATTTAAATTAAGGCCATCCATTTGATTTAGATCGTTGACCAATTGTTGATACCATGAATAGGTCTTTAGACTGGTAAGAAGATCGTTTTGAATAAGGTCATTTCTAAAAGACGTTATGTCATTTGTTTTAAGTACGATCTCAGTATCCTTTGGTATGTAATCAACTAATGATAAAGGTGATTTTTGTGAGGTGTTGCAACTAACCAATAGTAGAATAAGTAGTACTAAAAAGTTTTTCATTGAGGGACGTACATTTAGTATACACTACAAATGTATAATTTAAAATTCAAAATGAAGTTGTTCAGGAAGTAACCTGAATGATTTACGATGATATTTGGTAATACCATATTTTTTAATGGCCTCTCGGTGTTCTTTAGTTGGGTATCCTTTGTTTTGTTTCCAATTGTACATTGGAAATTCTTGATGAATTTTAGCCATATAATGATCGCGATAAGTCTTGGCCAAAATGGAAGCGGCGGCTATATGCATAAACTTACAGTCACCTTTGACAATGGTTTGATAAGGAATATTTTTGATGGGTTTAAATTTATTTCCATCAACAGCAATAAACTGAACTTCTTCAAGTGCTGTGACACAGTTGTGCATGGCTTGAATGGAAGCATTTAAGATATTAATTTTGTCTATTTCATTGGGATAAATGTGCCTTACAGCAAAGGCTACTGATTGTTCTTCAATTAGAGGTCTTAAGCGTTCTCGTTTGGCTTCCGAAAGTTGTTTAGAATCGTTTAGAATTGTATTCGAAAAGTTAGTTGGTAGAATAACTGCAGCGGCAGTCACTGGCCCTGCCAGACATCCTCGTCCTGCTTCGTCAGTACCACATTCTAGAATGTTTTCAGAATATTTTAACTTTAGCATTTAAATAATTACAATTAACGATTCGTTGTTATTATTTGTATATACATTTGCAAGGTTAAAAAATATTTATGAACCGATTCCTATTGTTGTTTTTTTTATTTGTGACCGCCTTGTCTTTTAGTCAGGTTCAACCTCAAATTAGAAAACAGGATCCTAATGTAAATACTTCAGTCAACGATACTCTAGGTAGAGTTTCAAGAGAAAGTACTTCCAACAAAGGACTTAAAAATCTCGATGCTAAGATTGAGGATTATAAGATCATCTCTGTTGAAAACGATACCACTATTGTTGACACCACTTTAACAATTGCCAAGCTTAACAAATTCAATTATCTCCGAAAAGACGATTTTGGCTTTTTAAGATTTTCAAATATTGGCCAAACTTACAATACATTAAGCTACTCCTTTAATAGTTTAAAAACAGTTCCAGTTTTTGGAGCCCGTGCCCGGCATTTTAATCATATGGAAATTGAAGACATTCATTATTTTTATATGCCTACACCATTTACAGAACTGATGTATAAAACGGCCTTTGAACAAGGCCAGCTGTTAGACTCATTTTTTACCGTAAATCTTTCTCCTCAATTCAATTTTTCATTGGCCTATAAAGGATTGCGTTCACTGGGTAAGTATCAGCACATTTTAACAAGTACAGGTAATTTTAGATTTACTACCAACTATAAGACCAAGAATAATCGCTATCAAGCCCGAGGTCACATTGTATTTCAAGATCAATCCAATCAAGAGAATGGCGGACTAAGAAATGAAGATATTGAGAATTTTGAATCTGGAAATGCGGAGTTTAAGGACCGCTCTGTTTTTGATCCCAATTTTGAAGATGCAGAAAGCATACTAGAGGGCAAACGTTTTTATTTTGACCATAAATATAACATTCTGCAGAAAAAAGATTCCATAAACAATACGCAGTTAAACGTAGGTAATGTGGTAACCTTTGAAGACAAATTTTTTAGGTATGAACAGGAGTCTCCCAATGCGATATTTGGTGATGCGTTTACAAGTAGAATTGATAATCGCACAAACTTAGAACACTTTTATGCCGAAGTTAATTCCACATTTAATCACTCTAAACTAGGAATGATCAAGGCGCTAGTTGGGTATACCGAGTTGAGCTATGGGTATGACAAATTGGTTTTTGTAGACGGCATGTTGATCCCTAATAGAATTAATGACAATATAGTGAAGATAGGAGCCGAATATAGAAATCAATTTGGAAAATTATTGGTTCATGGTAAAGTTGGAGCCAATATTTCTGGAGAATTTGATGGTAATTATTTTTTAGGAGGAGCTGGTTATCAAGTTAATCCAGACTTAGTTATTAATGGTGAAATAAGTACAAGCTCGAAAGCACCTAATTTTAACTTCTTACTACATCAAAGTGACTATATTAATTACAATTGGGAAAATAACTTCAGCAATGTTGAGACCAGGCAGCTTTCATTTCATGTGAAGTCAGATAAATATGTGAATGTTGATGCCCAATTGACATCTATTGATAATTATACCTTTTTTCAAAGAAATGCGGACAGTATTGTAAAACCGTTTCAAAGTAATAGTACTGTAAACTATTTAAGAATTCGTGTTGCCAAAGAGTTGAGATTTAAAGATTTTGCTTTAGATAACACTATAGAATATCAAAATGTATTAGATGGTGAGGGCGTTTTAAATGTACCTGAATTCATTACAAGAAATACACTTTATTATCACAAACATTTGTTTAAAAAGGCATTGTATCTTCAAACTGGAATTACTTTTAATTATTTTACAAAGTACAACCTAAACGCTTACGATCCTGTACTGGCAGAATTTTATGTTCAAAACGATCAAGAACTTGGAGGGTTTCCGCGTTTTGATTTTTTTGTAAATATAAAAGTTAGACAAACTAGAATTTATTTAATGTTCGAGCATTTCAATTCTTCGTTCACTGGATATAATTATTATTCAGCTCCCAATTATCCGTATCGAGATTTTGTGGTTAGGTTTGGCTTAGTGTGGAATTTTTTCCTTTAATTTTTTCCTGATTTAACGCCGCTAAGTGTAGCAAAATTAGGCGGTTAATTTTTCAATAAAAAAATACTTTAAAATTTAGTGATAAACGTTTGTCAGAAATTAAAAACGGTTATATATTTGCACCCGCTAAAAACGGTAATGGTT
>CAYZKX010000172.1:0-5250 GCA_964479055.1 uncultured Flavobacteriaceae bacterium | reverse complement strand
ACCAATAGCCATATCTATCATATTTCCTTTTACGGCAAACTCTTTAAATTCTCTTATAAGCTTTTTCATAATTTGTGAATTGGTTAATAAGTATGTTCAAAGATAAAAGCTTGCTCTTTTTTGTATTAATGGAGTTGGCTATTTTTACCTCATGATTTCAGTCGTATTATTAGGAGCTGGAAATGTTGGACAGCATTTGTACGAGGCTATAAAGAAAAGCACCAGTGTTGAGGTTACACAATGGTATAACAGAGATATCTCAAAACTGCAAATGTTTAAAAATGAAACTGAGATAAGCAATTCAATTAATGATCTTAAAAAAGCCGATATATATATCATCGCCGTAAGTGATGATGCTATTAAAATTTTAGCCCAGCAATTACCCTTTAAAGAGCGTTTAGTTGTGCATACCTCAGGAATGACAAGTATCCATGATATTGACAAGTCTTTGCACCGCGGTGTTTTTTACCCCTTACAGAGCTTTACGAAAGGGAGACCACTAGATTTTAAAAATGTACCCATTTGTCTGGAAGCTCTGGATAAACAACACTACATAATCATGCAAGAATTGGCAAATGCATTGGGGTCTAGGACCTATAAAATCTCTACAGAACAGCGAAAAACATTACATCTCTCGGCTGTATTTGTCAATAATTTTGGAAATCAACTTTTTAGAATAGCTCACGAAATAAGCGACGCTAAGAACATCAATTTCGACATATTAAAGCCTTTAATTACTGAAACTGCAGATAAAATAAATGAGATGTCTCCCTACATGGCTCAAACGGGTCCGGCGGTGAGAGGAGATAAAAAAACTATGAAACGACATTTAAAAGATTTGGAGGATAGTCCTCATAAAAAGGTTTACGAACTAATGACCGAATCCATAAAAAAAACACATGGAAAACGATAAAAGCTATAAAGAACTATTACCTGAAATATCAACTTTTATCTTTGATGTGGATGGGGTATTAACCGATGGTTCTGTTACTATTACCACCTCAGGGGAATTATTGCGTAAAATGAATATTAAAGATGGTTATGCGTTAAAGACTGCGGTTGATGCTGGAGTCAATGTATGCATCATTTCTGGAGGATCTAATGAGGGAGTCCGTAAACGCTTGCAAGGCCTTGGTATTACTGATATCTATTTAGGTGCTCATGATAAAATTGAGCAATTAAATGAATATTTTGAAATTTACGATATTGACCCAAAACAGGTAATTTATATGGGTGATGATCTTCCTGACTATAATGTGATGCAAGAAGTTGGATTACCATGCTGCCCACAAAATGCAGCTCCTGAAATAAAATCTATATCCAAATACATTTCACATAAAAATGGTGGAGAAGGTTGCGTTAGGGATATTATTGAACAAACCTTGAAAATTCAAGGTAAATGGTTGAAAAATTACAGTGCCAAATATGATTAATTAAAACCAACTACTATTCTAAGAAAACGTCGACATAAGCAAGGCATGGGGCATTTTGGCATTGGATCAAATCAAAGCAATGCTACCCAGAAAGCTAAAAAACCATTTTCTGAATATAAGGAGCGATTGGATTTAGAAGCGCATCTGCATTATCAAATGGATTTTCTTCATGTAGATCTTACCAATGCCGATAAACAACGCATAAAAAATAGTATTCGAAAACAGGAACGCAAACTTTTTATAAGAACCTCTGTTATTAGCATTGTGTTGTTTATTGGTGTTGCTTATGCTGCTATTCATCTTATAACAAAAATTGTTTCTCGTTAATCCCCATCTATGGCCATATTAAACCTAATTCGCTGGAAAAACCTGCTGATCATTGCGCTGGTTCAATTACTAATTAAATACACCCTATTAGAACCCTTTGTTGAAATCACAGGGTTATCTACCAGACTAAAGCCAGTTGGTTTTATTACTCTAGTTTTAGCGACATTGTGCATTGCTGCTGCAGGCTATATCATCAATGATATTTATGATATAACTGCTGATCGAATCAATAAACCTGAAAAAGTAGTTGTAGGTAAGAGTATTTCTGAAAAGGTTGCAACCCGTTGGTTTATTGCCCTAAATATAGTTGGGGTTGGCTTTGGCTATTTGATATCATCACAAATTGGAAAATCGGACTTTTTTGCCATATTCATAATCATCTCGGGACTGCTCTACCTCTACTCTGCATACCTGAAAAAGTACTTATTTGTTGGCAATATTGTTATTTCGGTATTTGTAGCTTTAAGTATATTACTTGTTGGTATTTACGAGTTATTACCAAGTTTGAATGCTGCTAATCGTGAAGTGCAGTTGACCTTTTTTGATATTATTCTTGATTATGCCTTTTTTGCTTTCCTGATTAACCTGCTAAGGGAGATGGTAAAAGATATTGAAGATACCAAAGGCGACAAAGCCGCCGGTTATCGAACCATATCAACACAGTTTGGCATTACCAACTCAAGATACATCTGTTTTGGATTGAGTTTATTAAATACAGCTTTAATAATTGTATATCTTATTGAGTATTTCTATAAGAATAATGCTTTAGTCATTTACTTTTTACTTCTTATCATAGCACCCTTAATTTTCATATCAGTTCGATTACTTCAAGCAAAGGAAACCATTCACTACAGTCGTATAAGCTCATTGCTAAAGGTTATCATGCTTACAGGGGTGTGCTCCATGATTGTTTTTAATCTCACTCAATCCTAATATGCTGAAGGAATCCCTTAAAAATCACCGAATCATATTAGCTTCAGGATCCCCAAGAAGACAGGCTTTCTTTAGAGAATTAGGGATTGATTTCACGGTAATTCTAAGACCCATCGACGAAGTATTTCCAGATCACTTGAAAGAAGCTGAGATCAGTGATTATTTGGCAGTCCTGAAAGCAAAAGCCTTTGATGGGGCACTTAATTCAAATGATATTCTGGTTACAAGTGATACTATCGTTTGGCATAAAGGTGTTGCTTTGGGCAAACCTATAAACAGAGAGGAGGCCTTTTCTATGATCCAAGGTCTTAGTGGTGAAACCCATAAAGTTATTACGTCGGTCTGCCTGACCTCATCAAAGGATCAAGTTGTCTTTAACGATACCACGCAGGTATCATTTATACCTCTTTCGAAAGGTGAAATTGAATATTATGTAGATAATTATAAGCCTTATGATAAGGCAGGAGCCTATGGTATTCAGGAATGGATAGGTTCGATTGCTATCTCTAAAATTGAAGGCAGTTATAACAACGTGGTTGGACTTCCTACCCAAAAGTTATATAAAACGTTAAAGGACTTTGCGAGCGCTCAATAAGGGGTATTTTTGCATTAAATTTCAGATTATGAAAAGGTTATTAATCGTATGTGCATCTGCTATTTTAATGATCTCAGTGCAGGGATGTGGCAACCAGAAAGAGGAGAAAACCAAAGTTATAGCTGTTGCTGAAAGACCTGAAATTATTCAGCAACCACAAGTCAAGCGTATTCCACTTTCTAAAGAATTTAAATCGTATTGGTACAACGGTGAGGCGGAAATTTCTTCGTTTGAGCTAGAGCAAGAACGCTACGGTGAAATGAGACTAGGATCTGCTGTTTTGATCTATGTTACCGAAGATTTTGTGCCTGAAAAACAGGTTAAGGCAGACAATTACAGTAAATCCAATGTACCTATACTAAAACTTAACAGTACCAAAAAATTTAATACGGGCATTTACCCCTATTCCATTATGGAAAGTAGTTTCTATCCGGTTGGTCAGCAGTCCCATGCACTTAAGGTATCCGCTTCGGTCCAGGAATGGTGTGGCCAGGCCTATTCGCAAATAAATAATCGCGAGAAGTTTGAGATCAAAACTCACTCTTACTTTGAAGCTGAAGCTGACCAATCCTTTAAAATAGAAAAAGCTAGTCTGGAAAATGAAATATGGAACATCATTAGAATTGATCCGACCAAATTACCAACAGGTACTTTTAAGATGGTGCCTTCTTTGGAATTTGCACGTTTAAGACATAGGGACATTAAAGCCTACACTGTGAACGGTACCCTAGAAAGCGGCTCATATACCCTAACATACCCAGAACTTGGACGTAAGTTAATAATCAAATACAATACTGACTTTCCCTATGATATTCAAGGTTGGGAAGAATCTAATACAATTGGTTATGGCGCCCAGAAACGAGTGTTGACTTCCAAGGCCACACGTTCAAAATCAATACGATCTGCTTATTGGTCAAAAAATAAGAATGCAGATCTTCCTCTGCGGCAAGCGCTCATGTTGGAACAATGATCCATTAAGTATAAGTTGGCTTTCCAAATTCGTTAAATAAAATTTAAAAGCCCGACCCTCACCTTGTAACTTTTCTATATTTGGAAGGTTTCAAACTAACAACCTCATGAGTAAACTAAAACTCATTGCCATTCTCTGCCTATGTGCATTGTTAAAATTGCAAGGGCAGGCACCCCAGCGCTATTCAGCCTCTGAAATTCACGATGCCATTCAAAAATTAAATGTTCTTGCTTCAGTTTTATACGTAGCAGCACATCCTGATGATGAAAACACACGATTGATTGCCTATATGGCCAATAAACAAAAGGCACGCACCGCATATTTATCCTTAACACGTGGTGATGGTGGTCAAAATTTAATTGGTCCAGAACTAAGAGAGCTACTGGGTGTTATGCGCACCCAGGAACTTCTAGCTGCCCGACGGGTTGATGGTGGAGAACAACGTTTTACAAGAGCCAATGATTTTGGTTATTCCAAACACCCAAGTGAGACTTTAAAAATTTGGGACAGGGACCAAGTGCTTGGTGATGTCGTTTGGGCCATCAGAACCTTTAAACCAGATGTCATAATAAATCGATTTGATCATAGAACACCTGGTACAACGCATGGTCATCACACGAGTTCGGCCATGTTAAGTTTTGTAGCATTTGAATTGGCCAATGATGCAGAATCCTACAGTGATCAACTGAATTACACGGACCTTTGGCAACCACAACGACTATTCTTTAATACCTCATGGTGGTTCTATGGGAGTAGAGAAAATTTTGAAAAGGCAGATAAGTCTCAAATGACAAGTTTCGATATTGGGGTCTATTATCCTTCTAAAGGAATGTCAAATAATGAGATCGCCTCAATAGCCAGTAGCCAACACCTTTGTCAAGGATTTGGAAGATTGACTACGAGAGGCACTCAGGAAGAATACATTGAGTTATTGAAAGGACGCCCACTTCCAGACGATAAAAACATTTTTGAAGGCATTGATACTTCCTGGG
>CAYZKX010000171.1:0-5291 GCA_964479055.1 uncultured Flavobacteriaceae bacterium | reverse complement strand
ACTGCTAATTTCAATCTCAAAAATACAGCTTTTAGCTGAAAATCAATGAAGCAGAGATTATTCTTTTTTTAACTTTTAATGAATGGTATCTACGACTCAAAAAAATCTTCTTTGAAGCCTATTAGGTATAATTTATTTTTAGCTCGTGTAACTGCAGTATACAACCATCGCATATAGTCTTTTGTGATTCCATTGACCAAATAGGGCTGTTCTACAAAAACTGTATGCCATTGCCCGCCCTGTGATTTATGACAAGTAATAGCATAACTGAATTTAACTTGCAGGGCATTTAAAAATTTATTTTTCTTAACCTTCAAAAATTTCCTATACGAGTTGGGCTCATCTTCAAAATCCTTTAAAACTTCCTGATAAAGGCGGTTCGATTCTTCATAGGGAAGTGAGGGTGTCTCCAGGTTTATGGTGTCCAGCAAGAGTACAGTTTCAAATGGTTTCATTTTTGGGTAGTCCACCATACGTACTTTAACTTCTGCAAAATTGTATCCATATAATTCCTTGAAGGCAAAAATCTCTAGAACTTCGATGATATCACCATTTGCAATAAACCCTGCTTCTGACGTTGGTTTGAGCCACGTATAATTATTCTTTACCACCATTAAAAAATCACCTGATGATAATTGATCGTCATTGAATAAGATTCGCGATCGAATTTGTTGATTATATAGATTGGCTCTTTTATTGGATCTCACAATTATACTTGTTTCTTCATAACCCAGCGTACTGTAGGCATCGTTAACGGCATCCATAATATCATGTCCATCAACTAATCGCACAATATCAGTAAATGGGTTAATATGAAATTGAAATTGATCAAATTTAGCTTGAGCAATAGCTTCGCGTACTTTAGTGGCATTGATCAATATTCCCGAATCTTGTTGTTGCCGCACCACTTCGGTCAATTCGATCTGAGTTACCCGTTTATTATAAGCAAGCTCCAATTGATGTGCCTCTAAGGCAGGACTTAGTTCCAATTTAACTGGTGGTAATTGTGCTGTATCGCCAATAATTAAAAGTTTGCACTGATGACCAGAATATACGTATTGCATGAGGTCATCAAGTAATGAACCACTGCCAAACAATTTGGACTGACTGGGAACATCTGATATCATTGATGCTTCGTCAACAATGAATATGGTCTTCTTGTGTTTGTTAAGCTGAAGTACAAAATCAATCTTTCCACTTTTAGATTGCCTTGGAGTATAAATTTTTTTGTGAATTGTAAAAGCCTCTTTTCCCGAATAATTTGCAATCACTTTAGCTGCACGTCCTGTTGGCGCAAGTAGCACTGCACTTTTTTTCAGCTTCCATAGGTTATTTACAAGAGTACCTATAATAGTTGTTTTACCTGTGCCAGCATAACCCTTTAACAGGTACAATTGGTCTGGTGAAGTGGCAGTTGCAAACTGTGAGAGTTGTTCTAATGCAATGTCTTGTTGTACTGTGGTTTTAAAGGGAAACTCCGATTTCAACAAGTGATAAAAAGCACTAGAGGTCATTAATATGTTAAGATAAATTGAAT
The DNA here is from genome assembly GCA_964479055.1 of uncultured Flavobacteriaceae bacterium. GTDB lineage: Bacteria > Bacteroidota > Bacteroidia > Flavobacteriales > Flavobacteriaceae > CAYZKX01. The sequence continues at coordinate 3,754 of CAYZKX010000171.1, read as the reverse complement.
TTATCAAAGATATAAATGATTTTTACCTGCAATGACTTTCACGAATAAAAAAAAATTGTAGATTTGCGTATCACCATATTTAATAACAAAAACTAACTATGTTAAAAATAATTCTTGTTGCAGTTCTGGTTATTGCAATCACCATTGGATTAGTAAAGTTCATTGATAAATTCATGCCTAAAAAATTCAAGCCTTTACTACTTCTTATTCTTTGGGCTTTGATCATATTTTTAGGGTATATAACAGTTAAGTCTGTATATGGCGAAATTAAATTCAACAAATTAAAAGTAGAACGTTACAATGTTGTTATTGATAACTTAATCGATGTTCGGGATGCCCAACTAGCACATAGAACCGTAACAGGGAAATTTGCCGGTGATTGGAATAATTTGGTGAAATTTATTGATACAGCACAATTCACAATCACACAACGTCGTGATTCGAGTATTTTGGATGTTGAATTAACACGTCGTTTTGGTGGTGTTGAGACGTATAAGGACACAGTCATTGTGGATACTCTTGGTTATCGTGGTGTAAAGGATTCACTTTTTGGTGCCGATCCAAGATATAAGACCATGATGAATTATCCAGTTGGAGACACATCTAAACAATTTGAATTAAAAGCGGGTGAGATTGAGCAAAATGATATCATGATACCAGTGTTCGAGGCACGTGCGCTTAAGCGTGTAATAATGAATGGTGAGGATCCATTCCTAATTGCAAATGAAGAACAAGTTGTTTCGGTAGATGGTGTAAATGGTCCTGCCATTACAGTTGGTTCTATGGAAGAAGTAAATACAAATGGAAACTGGCCAAAAACCTATTCAAAAGAGCAATAAAAGTTCTAACAATAATAAATTATCCATTCAGGTTAGCCTGAATGGATTTTCTTTTTGTATCCTCGATGATTCCAAGAAAGAGATTACACATTTTCAAGAAAACATCTTTGATAAAAAGCAAACGCCATCTCAAGTATTAGACCAGCTAAAAGAAAGTCTAAACACCTCTTCCCAACTACAAGCCGAATTTGATGAACTTGTGGTGATTCATGAAAATGAATTGGCAACACTAGTACCGTTACCCCTTTTTGATCAAGATCATCTGGCTGATTATCTAAAATTTAATTCCCGCATTCTACAAACAGATTTTATCACATTTGATACTATTGAATCCATTAATAGTGCCAACGTTTATGTACCGTATGTCAACATTAATAATTATTTGTATGATCAGTTTGGTGAATTCAAATATCAACATAGTTCGACAATATTGATTACATCATTAATTGCACATTCTAAAGTCAATAATGGCATGTCATTCTATGTGCATGTAGGTATCAATCATTTTGAAATTATTATTATAGAAAATAACCAATTATTGCTCTACAATAGTTTTGACTACCGCACTAAGGAAGATTTTATATACTATATCTTATTCACTGCTGAACAATTACAATTGGATCCAGAATCGCAAAAGGTGGTCTTGCTTGGCAATATTGATAAAGATGGGGCTTTATTTGGCATGGTATTCAAATACATTAGGCATGTAGAAATTCTCGATAATATTAGCCCGTACTTACTAGAAAATGAAAAAGACATAACAGCCTCCAATTTTATACAATATAACAGTTTCTAATGCGGATTATTTCTGGGACACATAAAGGTAGAAAGATAACAGCTCCAAAAAATTTACCTGTGCGCCCCACTACAGACATGGCAAAGGAAGGCCTCTTCAATATATTGAACAACCGCTATTTTTTTGATGACATTAGTATTTTAGACCTTTTCGCTGGTATTGGAAGTATAAGTTTTGAATTTGCCTCTAGAGGAACAACTAAAGTAACAAGTGTGGATAAGCATTATGGATGTGTCAAGTTTATTGTGGACACTGCAGCTGAATTAGATTTACCTATTCAAACGGTTAAAAGTGATGCTTATAAGTATTTAGAGCAGTTGAGAGAACAATATACCATTGTGTTTGCTGATCCACCATATGATTTTACGCAACAACGGTTTGCAGATCTCGCCACAACCGTGCTTGAAAAAGATATTCTTGAAAAAAACGGTATTCTGATTATAGAACATTCTAAGCACACCGACCTCTCTCATATTAAATTTTTTAAATCTGCAAGAAATTATGGCGGCAGTGTATTCAGCTTTTTTAGTAAAGATTAGAGATATTAAAAAAATGAGGGATTGCTAAAATGTTAAATTTTTAGTATATTTAAACAACTTCACCCTACTGCATGTCCTTGCGCTACTTATTAAGTACATTTTCTTAAAAGAAATAGTAACTACTTATTGCGTGGTTAATAATGGCTATTAATTTAAATATATATTAACCAATATCAATTATTATGAAAGCAATTAAATTAAAAGTACTTATGGCAGGATTGCTATTAAGTCTAGGGGTTATGCATTCACAAAATGACTCATTTCAAACCTATTTGGTTCATGAAGATGAAGTAATCCCTTCAAAAGTAATGGCCTATGAACAAGCCGCAAAACAATTAGCCGATAAGGCTAAAGAACACAACATTCAGTCTACACAATGGCTGGCCACTTCAACATCAAATTTTAGATATCTCTATGTTACACCAATAGATAAAATGGCAGATCTGGATGATAATGGCCTGGCAGAGCTTATGGATAAAATGGGTGTTGACAGTTTCTCAAGCATGATGTCAAGTTTTGATGAGTGCTATGACCGACATGGTTCTTATGTGATTGTTATGGATAAGGAATTGACCTATATGCCTGATGGTATTTCACAAACCCAAGACGGAAAAGATTTTAGAAAATTCTATAACATCTATTATACACCTAAGAATGCAAAAGATATTCGAGAAGCTATGAGAGAAGTTAAAAACTTATTCAAAGCTAAAGGTTCCAAAACACATTATCGTGTATATCGCACTGCTTTTGGCACCATGGACAGCTACTATATGGTTGCTGTTTCGGCTAAAGATGCTGTTGAACTTGAACAAAATGCAGCTGAGAATGATAAATTAATTGGTGAAGACGGACAGAAAGCATTGAATAAAGTAATAAGTCTATCATCTCGTTTTGAAGAGTATACCGGTTTAATTAGACCTGATTTGGCTTACTCTCCTAAAAAAGAAAACTAATAATAATTAATAAATCAAACTTAAATGAAAAAACTAATGATTTTGGTTTTAGCTGTATTAGTACTAACAGCTTGCCAACAAGAACAACGTTATTACTCACAATCGGATGAAATCGATACACTAAAATCTGGTATAGCAGCCTATGAAGCTGGTGATTGGGACACCTGGCAATCGCACTTTGCAGATGATGCTATGATCTTTGTTAACTCCACTGAAAGTGTGAGTGTTAGTGAAAGACGTGCAGCGCTTGAAGAAATGACAGCGGCAATGGCATCTTATGGATTTGATCATGAAAATGGTGAATTTGTGGAAATGGTAATTGATGATAAAGGTGAACACTGGGTGTATTATTGGGCGAACCATACTGGCACATTTGCAGCTACAAATAAATCATTGACCATCCCTGTACATTTAGCGATGCGCATCGAAGATGGAAAGATAGCTGCTGAACACATCTATTTTGATGGTACTGAAATGAATGCAGAGATGGTAAAAGCCTCTGGTAATAGTTCCGGTAACGGTAATGGTTCGAGCTCTGGCAATGATGATTCTAGTGCCGATGGAGGATCAAATGATAGCATGCAATCTGCAAATAATGGCATTTCATCTAATAATATTGCCGTTACA
>CAYZKX010000170.1:0-5296 GCA_964479055.1 uncultured Flavobacteriaceae bacterium | reverse complement strand
TTTGATCCTGCTGTAGATGCTCCTGGCACGTATACTTATACAGTTTCAACTTGTAATCAGATAGATACTGCGATAATAAGCGTTGTTATAAATAATAGCCCTGATGCAACAGGTCTTAGTCTAACAACAAAAGATGTATGTCAAAATAATTCAACAACAGTATTAATAGGAGGCGCAATATTATTAAATGATGGTGACTATCAAATTACATATGTACTAAGTGGTGCTAATAATTATCAGGAAACTGTTACCATTACCATTGTAAATGGTAATTCAAGTTTTAATATTCCCAATAATGTATTAATCAATACAGGCATAACTACCGTTACGATTATAGACCTAACAATATTGACAACATTGTGTAGTGCAGACGTAACTGTTATACCTACAGTTGATTTTGAAGTTGACCCAATTCCTGATACACCTGAGCTTATTGAAGATGGTAATGTATTTTGCGATGAAGATGTTCCTACAATAGCCGACCTTACAGCTAATATATTAGATAGTGGAACTATAATTTGGTATGATGCAGCAGAAGATGGCAATTCAATTCCTGATTCTACTTTATTAGTAGATGGAGAAACTTATTATGCTTCAATAGTATCTTCAAATTTTTGTGAAAGTACAATACGTCTTGAGGTCACCGTAGTCTTCGAAAACTGTAATGAAGAAATAATTATTCCAGATGGTTTCTCACCAAATGGAGATGGGATAAATGATGATTTTTTTATAAGAAACTTAAGAGAACAGTATCCTAATTTCACGATTGAGATATTTAATCGTTATGGGAATGTTTTATTTGAAGGAAATATTAATACCCCTGATTGGGACGGTCAATCTGATAAGCACTTTGGCGATTCAGAATCACCAGTTGGTGTGTATTTCTACATTTTAAAATTTAACGATGGAACACGAGAACCAATACAGGGAAGAGTCTATCTAAGTAGATAGAAATAAATTGAGAGCATGCAAGAACGTTTAAAAATACACATCCTAATTATCAGCTTAATACTAAGCGGTGTTATTTATGCTCAACAGGATCCGCAGTTTACACAATATATGAACAATATGAGCGTCATTAATCCAGCCTATGCTACTGATGACATCGATTATATTAATTTAGGTGGCTTTTATCGTGCACAATGGGTAGGATCGGTTGGTGGTCCAACAACAGGAACATTATTTGCGCATTCTGCTTTTGGTGAACATTTTGAAGGTGGGTTCTCAATAGTTCATGATCAAATTGGTGATGTGGTGAAAGAGACCAATGCCTATATTGATGTAGCTTATGTTTTCAACGTTAGTAGTACCACACGACTTTCTTTAGGGATTAAAGCCGGAGCAACATTTTTCAGTACTGATTTTAATGGATTTGTATACTCCGATCCGCTACCAGATCCAGCTTTTGCAAATAATTTAAATGAAACGTTCCCTAACATTGGATTTGGTGCATTTTATTTTGGTGAACGGTTTTATTTAGGATTATCTGCTCCTAACCTACTCAAATCGGAACATCTAGAAAATGATAGTGGTATAGTAACTTCTGGGTCTGAAGAAGTTCATTTTTTCTTTACTGGAGGTTATGTGTTCACATTAAGTGATTCAGTAAAGCTAAAACCGGCATTTATGTCTAAAGCAGTTACGGGAGCACCAGTTTCAGTTGATCTTACTACTAATGTATTAATTAATAATACGTTTGAAATTGGTGCAGGATATCGTTTTGACGATTCATTTAGTGGCATGGTGAATATGCGCGTATTACCTGGATTGCGAATAGGCTATGCCTATGATTATACAATTTCGAATCTCGGAAAGTTTAATAATGGATCTCATGAGATCATGCTTTTATTTGATATTAATAAACTGGGTAAAGGATATGATAAATCGCCTAGATTTTTCTAAACCAATAGTTATGCAAAAAAATTATCTAATTGGGTTTCTATTTTTGCTATGTTGCTTTACTGTTTTAGCGCAGGATGGTAAACTCAAAAAAGCGAATAGACTTTTTGAAAACCAAGCTTACGTTGAAGCAGCAGAGATCTATGAACAATTAGAACCTAGTCAGGAAATTCTTCAAAATCTGGGTGATGCCTATTATTTCAACTTCCAAATGGAAAAAGCTCGTAAAGCCTATGCGCGGCTTTTTGATTCGTATAAAGACAATCTGTCTAAAGATTATTTCTATAAATACGGACATGTGTTAATGGGATTAAATAACTATAAAGAAGGTGATATTATTTTAGGTGAGTACTTAAATGTAGAGATCAATACAGGTGATTTTATAGAACAGCTTAACAAAAAAGTACCTTATCTATATGAATTGCAAACGGTTGGTGGTGATATATTGGCAGGTGATTTTGGTTTGAATAATTATGGGGAAAAGGTTGTTTTTTCTTCTGTAAGAAACAGTGAAAATCCTGATTATAAATGGAATAGTCAACCGTATCTCGATCTATATGAAGCCACATTATCTGATAATAATATCGCAAATGTCATGCCGTTACCTGGAAAGATTAATTCTAAATCTCATGAAAGTGGTGCTGCCTTAACTGCCGATGGTCAAACCATGTACTTTGCCCGAACCAATGAGAAAAGAATAAAGATCGATGATCAAAAGATCGCACATGTTAAGATCTATAAAGCTATGCTGGCCGACGACAAATGGACCAATGTTACTGAACTTCCATTTTCGAGCGATCTATACTCGGTACAACATCCTGTATTAAGCCCTGATGAAAAACGTCTATACTTTTCAAGTAATATGCCAGGAAGCCTAGGTTCTTTTGATATCTATTATGTTGACATATCAGACGATGGTTTTAGTGAACCCGTTAATCTTGGTGCCGCGATCAATTCGATGCACCGAGATCAATTCCCATTTATTACTGATGATGGTGACCTTTATTTTTCATCGGATGGTCACCAAGGATTAGGTGGTTTGGATATCTTTAGAAGTAAACGCACTGAATCGGGATTCGCAGAACCTGAAAATCTAGGTGAAACTATGAATTCGGGTATGGATGATTTTGCTTATGTATTGAATTCTAATGAACCAACAGGCTATATTTCGTCTAACCGTGATGGGCAGGATAGAATATACGGCTTTGTGCGAAAAGAAAATAAGAGAACCTTTATTGTTGAGGGTAGTGTTCGAGATAAAAATAGTAAAGAACTGTTACCTGGTACCAAGGTGACACTGTTTAATGAGGATGGTTCTGTAGTTGGTGAGATGACCGTTGGGGAAGACGCCCGCTATCAATTCAACACCGAGCCTGAAAAAACGTATAAAATTGAAGGTTATAAAAGTTTTTATATTCCGTCTATCGAAGAATTCAAAACCAATTTTGATGGTGATATTGAATACAATATTGAGTTAGAAATCGAATCATATGAGGACGCCGAAGAAATTGTTGTAGAGGGTGAAGATGGGTATATCTATATTGAACTGGAAAACATTTATTTCGATCTCGACAAATGGGAGATCAAGCCTCAGGCGGCACGTACTCTTGATGTGTTGGTGGGCTTACTTAACAAATATCCTAGAATGGAGATCCAGCTTGGCGCACATACCGATTCTCGAAATACAGAAGAATATAATATGCAGCTTTCATTAAATCGCGCTAATGCCACTATGCAATATTTAATCTCCAACAATATTGATCCCGGAAGACTTACTTCAAAAGGATATGGTGAAAGCACACCATTAATTAAATGTGGCGATGACTGTAGTGAAGATGAACACTCTATCAATCGCAGGTGTGAGTTTTTAATTACCAAATAGCAACATCAGTTAACGGGGAAGCCGTTTAATGCCAAAGTTTCTAATTGGTTGGCATCATTCTCATAGATTATAAACAGCTTTAGCTCAGGATGAGATTTTAAGAAGGTTGTCACAGCTTCTATTCCCATAGCTTGAAAAGCCGTGGCATAGGCATCGGCTGTCATACAATCATTGGCCAAAACCGAAACACTTAAAATATTGGTGGTTGTGGGATAGCCCGTTTTGGTATTAATAATATGGGCGTAACGATTGCCATTCTCATCCAATTTGAACTTTCTGTAGGTTCCCGAGGTGGCCATGCCAACATCATTAAGTGAGATGGCCTTCATCACCGATTGGCTACCATCAAAATTGGGTTTATCAATGCCAACTGTCCAGGGTAATTGCTTTTCAATATTGATGCCCTTTATCCGTATCTCACCTCCTATCTCTACAAGATAGTTTTGTACATTTTCACTTTCCAAAAAATCGGCTATCACATCTACACCATAACCTTTTGCAATCGCATTAAAATCTAAAAAGGTGTTCTCGGGTAATTTAAAGGCCTTTTCGTTCATGATCAATTTACTAAAACCAACCCCTTGCATTAAGCTATCGATCATCATACTATCCAATGCAACGATCTTACCTTCTGGGCCAAAGTCCCAAGCGTTTACCACAGCGCCAATAGTAGGGTCAAAAACACCATTGGTTGATTCATAAATTGCTTTTGAGGCATTAAAAACAGTAATAAAATGATCATCTAACGGCGTGGTCTCTCCGCGGTTAATTTTTGAAACAATAGAATTGGACTGATAAGTAGATAAAGATGCATTAATGACATAGAAGAGGCTGTCAAACTGAATTTCATAATTAGTATCTCCTTCATAAATAACAGCATAAGTGGTGCCAAACACCTGTCCCGCAACTTTGGTATTAACTGGTTCTTCTTTACAAGATAAACTTGTAAAAAGTGTAATAGTGACTAGAAGTTGAAGGTATTTCAATTTAAATGGGTTTCTACTAATTGGAGTCCGCTGTACTCTAATAAATATTCTTCATTTAAGTAAATTGGAAGGTTCTCGTCATCGGGATTTCCTAATCCCACACCAGCGTAAAGCACCTTAGCGTCTTGCTCCTGTGCATGCTTTTTAAAGGTCTCCATCCAAACCACATCATAATTATTAGGGTTTAATGGCAATTTTACCGCTTTCACAATCACAAAATAGCGTTGGTTATCCTCATCAATACAAACAAATTGCGGATGTTTTTTAAGCTTGCTATTAACTGCAATAAACTCAAAACCCATTTCTTCTAACTCCTTGCCAACAAAGTTCATGGCCAGGTTGTGCAATTCTTGTTCGCTTAACGGGGTGCTCATATTACAAAAATACTATTTTAAGCGTTTGTATAAAATTTGTTTAACTTTAAAGTGTGTAACGTTTTCAACAATGTATACACCTATTAATTAACTAACCAAACTACACATCAACTTGGTCTATTTGCTTTTTAAGTAGATGATCAAATTCTTTCGTA
>CAYZKX010000169.1:0-5356 GCA_964479055.1 uncultured Flavobacteriaceae bacterium | reverse complement strand
GTTTTTAGGGTATCATTATTTCATAAATCAAGGTTTAAATGACAATAGCGATATTTCTCTTGCGGTTTTGCCATTTACTAATCTAAGCACAGATAATGAGTTTGAAATATTTACGGATGGCATGACTGAGGATATTTTGACAAACCTGGCTAAATTAAAGGATATTCATGTAATTTCCAGAACCTCTGTAATGCAGTATAAAAATACAACCAAGACAATACCTCAAATTGCAGAGGAATTGGGAGTATCTTATGTCTTGGAGGGTAGTGTTCGAAAGCAGGATGATAAAATTAGGGTAGCTGCTCAATTGATTCAAGCTAATGGAGATGGACATATTTGGGCACAGAATTACGATAAAACGCTGACTAATATTTTTAGTATTCAATCTGAGGTGTCTTATAATATTGCCCAGGCACTAAAGTTAAACCTTAGCATAAAAGAGCGAGAATCTTTTGCTTCATTACCTACTGATAATATAGAAGCCTACAGAAATTTTTTAGAGGGAAGGAGAGCAGCAGACATTAGAAGTAAGGAAAGTATAAATAGAAGTATAGATCTATTTAAAACTGCGATATCATTAGATCCTAATTATGCAGAGGCTTATGCCGAGATCGCAAATTCCACATTTTTGTTAACATATTATGGAGGTGCTGATCCTGAAAAATCGGCGGCTTTGGCTCAAGATTATCTTGATAAGGCAGAAGAAATTGATGATAATATTTCAAGAATATATACCGTTAGAGGCTTGTTATACAACCATTACAGAGAATTTGATAAAGCACGTGACGCTTTTGAAAAAGCTATACTGTTGTCGCCTAACGATGTAACCGCACATCACCAGTATGCCACTTTTTTTTATTACATAGGCGATTATCAGAATCAACTTGAGCAAACTCGAATTGCCTATCAATTAGATCCGTTATCTTTTGCAACGGCATCAAATTATTTTACAGCTCTTACTAATACAGGGCGATTTGATGAAGCAGAATCTCTGATTTCTGAAATTGTTGATCATAACCCACAGAGTGATACTTTTGTTATTCAACGCTTATATATGAGGTTGTACATGGCCAAACCAGACTACCAGAAGGCAATTCCTGTAGTAAAAGAATTATCACAATCAGATAAAGCTTATTATCGCTTTTTAGGCTATAGTTATGGTAAGATAGGAGATACTTTAAATGCTTATCGAATAATTGATAGCATAAAGAAATTTGATAATTCTCAGTTAAAAAACCATAGAGTATCAGTTGTTTTCGCAGGACGAAGGAATGAGGATGCTGTATTTCACTACTTAGATTCATCCAGAAATAAGACCAAATTATTTAATAGTAGTAGGATCACGTATTTTGATTTTTTAAAAAATAAGCAGCGATATAATACTTTGCTCGACATGCATAGTATTAAAGAATAAGAGATAAAACAGAGCATAGTCTCCCTAATTTATATCTAATTAGTATAGTATTTCTTTAAAAAGTAATATAAATTAAAAACCCTTACTGGTATGTAAGGGTTTTAACTTAAATTACTAGCAGCATGACACAGTGTGCTAATAAGAAGAAATAATCTTCTTTGTAATTTGAGTATGTTTTGTAGATATTCTAACAAATAGTAGTTGACTGCTATATTTAATTGTATCTAGAGTATATAACCGCTTTTTATCTTTACTGTAATTAGTATCTAACCAGGCAGCTAGTTGAATACCTTTAGCATCGAAAACTTCGATTTGCACAGGGGTGTCATATTCAAATTGATATTGAATATTGATTTTTTGATCTTGTTGATTTGAAAATACTTTGACATCAGCAGGCGCGTAAACACTATCGCAGCCATCAGGAATACCATTGCCATTATTGTCTATAGTGTCATCAAAACCAGGACATATATCATCGATATCACACACTGTATCACCATCGGAGTCTTCACAATTTACCTTATCGCAACCGTCAGGAATACCATCCCCATCAGTATCAATGGTATCATCAAAACCTGGACAAACATCGTCAGTGTCACACACAGTATCACCATCGGTGTCCACACAATTTACCTTATCACAACCGTCAGGAATACCATCTCCATCGGTATCTATGGTATCGTCAGAACCCGGACAAATATCATCTGAGTCGCAAACGGTATCCCCATCGCTATCAATACATTCGTCATTAGGCGGATCTACACATTCGGCCGATTTAGTGACACCATGAACAATAATATAAAAAGCTGTACCATCAACTGGTATTGTGGCCGTATATGATGCCACCTCTCCAAAGTCGGAAGCTGTAAAGGTGTATTTACCAGGAGCTACTGTCTCTTGTCCTCCATTGTTTGTTGGAAACGGATTGCTGCCCACATAAATGTGTGCTTCACTCAATACATACCCTTCTAAATCATAGTTAAAGGTCAATGCGTTATCACTAAAGGTAATACTCACTGAACCTACATCTGTCCCTTTTGTTAAGTCACATTGGCCGGCTCCAGCGTAAATATCAAGGGTATAACTGGACTGACCTGTATCTTCTGAAAAATCTAAATAGGTCGTCCAGCCCCATCGATTAAATTGTGGAATAAAACAATCACTGGCTTCATCAGCCATCATTGGATTGTCATCATCGTTTAAGAATGCAAATGCAGTTTCAGACTCACATTTATCAGAGTATGATAATGTGGTATTGGCATAGCTATTTGTACCCATTACAATAGCTATAAATAATGCAAACCGTAGCGGTTTAAATGTAGAAATGTTCATAATTAAATAGGTTAAGTTGAAATTAAATTTAGTAATTGTGTATTACCCAAAATAAGGTTTGAGCAAAAATTAGATGAAGTGCTTCAATTTTTTTTGAGCCTGTAAGAATATGCTTATCCGTCTGGTTTTTAATCGGTAGTTTTATACATGTTATCGACAGAATCTTAATTGAGATCAATCTTGGTACGAATAGAAATTGGTGAATATGATAAAGAGGAGCTGAGAAAAACGTATAAATCTTCAGTTAGTAAGTGTGCTTATTTGATCACTGATGATAGCACCATTTTTAATAACACTATATATGGTTTTGGTGTTAGCTATATCAATTAAGGGATTACCTTCTAAAATAATGAGATTCGCCTTTTTATTGATTTCCACTGAACCATAGATTTCATCGATACCAAGAAAAATGGCAGGATTTATTGTCGCCGTTTTTAAGGCGTCCAGAGGTGAGAGTCCCGCTTTTACCATTATGGCCAATTCTTCATGCAGCTCGTTTATATTGACATTATTTAATGAGCCTCTGTCTGTCCCCGCCAATAGCAACACCTTATTTTCATTCAACCATCGTATCATATTATAAAAAAGGTCAAGTAGGCGTTCTCCAGTTGTTTTTGATGGCTCAGTTTCTAAATTGGAATACATGTCGTACATCGCATATAATGTTGGCGTAATGGCGATTTTATGAGCCTTGACATAGGCCGAAAATTGTGAAATGTATGTTGAATCGAGTGCCATGAAAGCCTCTTCTAATGTATCTACATTGTTGCCTTCTTTCAATACAATTCCACTTAAAAGTGAATTTATATGCTCTATACATGAAAGGCCTACAACATCTAACTCCATAGGCCCAATGCCAACAGGGATATGCCCTACAATTTTGAGGTCTGATGCTTCGCATACTTCTTTTAATTCCATCAACTTATCTCGCGGAATGTAATTGTGAACTTTAAAAAAGTCTATACCCATAGATTTCAAATGCAAGGCCAATTCACTTATATCAGTGGAGTCATAAACCTTAACATGAAAAGGGTCTTGTGATTGGGGACCATCAAGGGTCACACCGGCAAAATAGATGTCTGGACCTAGCAATGTATTTTCTTTGATTCGTTTTTTTGTATATGAAACACTATCAGCAATACCACCCATATCACGAATTCCAGTTATACCGTGTTTTAATAATTGATAAAGATGTGGGGTAAGATTTTCTTCTTCTGCAATATGCATATGCATATCAAACATTCCAGGAATAACATATTTACCTTTACAGTCAATTACTGTTGTCCCCCTTTTGTTGATGAGGTTTTCAAATGCATCAATTTCCTTAATATGGCCATTCTCCATTAATATAGAATGAGTGGATAATTCACCATTTAGCACATTAACTATTGTTGGTTCCTTTAATATTATCGCTTGATTAACTTCGTTTTTACATGCAAATAGGAAAAAAGCAATAATAATAAAGGTCCTTAAAACAGTCATTAATGTGTTTTGTTGTAAGTTACATAAGCCATTCAACCCAATGAAGAGGTTTAACAAAAATTAAATGTTTTGGCATATAGCATGAATAAAATAAATTATATAAAGTGTAGATTTTGATGTAAAAGTGAACTTATAGAATTTCAGTATCTTTAAAACCAAGGCCATTTTTATGATTAAATTTTTTCGAAAAATACGTTATAACCTTATGAGTGATAATAAAATGGGCAAATATTTTAAATATGCTATTGGTGAGATTATTTTAGTAGTGATAGGGATCTTGATTGCCTTGCAAATCAATAATTGGAACCAAGCACAACGTGACAAGAAATTTGAAACAACAATGCTAAACGAAATTAAAAGTTCGTTAGAATCAGATCAACTTTTAATGGAAGTTTTGAGACGTTTTATACAGAACAAACAAAATAGTATGCAAGAGCTCCTAGAAATGACAGTTTCAAGTAAAGAGTATCAAGACTCTGTACTGCTTAAGTTGTATAATGGTATGAATTGGCCACTAACGTTTTATTATAATAAAGGAGGTTATGAAGCCATAAAATCTGTTGGAATTGATAGGATTTCTAATGACAGCTTAAGGAAAATAATAATTGAAACTTATGAAGTGGATTTGCCAAGAGCAGAGAAAATTATAAGTTTGAGATCTGAAGAAATGGCAAATAATGATTATAAATTAAGTCTGCATAATGCCTTATGGAAGCGCATTAGAATTAAAATGCCTGATAATAGCTATCAATTGGTTAGCCAACCTTTGGATGGAAAAAACTTCTTAAATCAGACAGAACTTTTAGATCGTATGAAACTTGAACAGGACGTTGTCAACTTGTACAATTTTTGGCTTAGAGACGTGCAAAGATCAGTTGAAAGATGTTTAGAGGTCGTAAACAAGGAATTGGACAATGATTAAAATATTCCGCAACATACGTCAATGGCTATTCACGCAAAACAGTTTAGATCTTTATTAAGCTTAGGAGCGCGCAATATAATTGTATTTCAAGAAAATAGAAAGCGGCTTCTTATTTCGGCTGAACAAATGCACGAGGCGTTGAATAGGGAAGTCAACAAAGATAATTCTTATTAATTCCATTTACTTACATACTACAGTAGATCCGC
>CAYZKX010000168.1:1459-5378 GCA_964479055.1 uncultured Flavobacteriaceae bacterium | reverse complement strand
AAATCTGCAAATTTTATAATGCCAAAGCCCTTTATCTTCAAAAAGAATTCACCTCGGAAGAAAAGGAAGAGATTTCAAAAATTAAATCAGCATTACCAGAAAATACAAATGTTTACCAATATTTTGATCAGTTTCTTTACCATCCTGAATACCTATCATTTACCATTGAACAATTGCCAGAAGTCTTTACGTCTTTTAGAAAAAAAATAGAGCGCAATGTTGCAATTAATGCAGCTGCAACTTTACAATCTAAGCCTTCAAATAATAGTGTAAAAAACGACACTAAAATACCAACACTAAGTGATCTGGGTTATGAATTATTTGAAGTCCCATCATATACTGCATTCCCTTTTTCAGGTGGTGAAAACAGTGCCAAAGCACGTTTACAAGAGTATTTCTTTGACTCCAAAAAACTGTCATACTATAAAAAAACGCGCAATGGACTTATAGGTAAGGATTACAGCTCTAAATTCTCGGCATGGTTGGCCAACGGTTGTATTTCTCCCCGTAGTATTTATTGGGCTGTGCGTGATTATGAAAAAGAATTTGGAAGTAATCAATCTACCTATTGGTTGATCTTTGAACTTATTTGGAGAGACTACTTTAAATATGTATCGTTAAAGCACGGTAATAAATTATTCAAACGAAGTGGAATTAAGGAGCGATCATATTCTTGGAAAACAGATCAGAAATTGATCACCCAATGGATCAACGGCGAAACCGCTGAACCTTTTGTCAATGCGAATATGGTAGAATTAAAACAAACGGGTTGGATGAGTAATCGCGGTCGCCAAAATGTAGCGTCCTATTTTGCTAAAACATTAGGACTCGACTGGCGCATTGGTGCAGCCTATTTTGAGAGTTTGCTGATAGACTATGATGTCCATAGTAACTACGGTAACTGGCAATATGTAGCAGGCGTAGGAAACGATCCGAGAGACCGCGTTTTTAACGTGAAGTTGCAAGCTGATCGCTATGATACCAATGAACAGTATCAGAAAATATGGTTACAACCAAGTCTGTTTTAAAATGAAAAAGGTTTCACTCATATTGCCCAATCAATTGTTTGAGTCTACTGTTTGTATTCCAAAGACCAATAAAATTCTTTTAGTAGAAGAATACTTGTTTTTTAAACAGTTTAACTTTCACAAACAAAAACTTGTTTTTCATAGGGCAACGATGAAATGCTATGAAAACTATTTAAAATCACAAGGCTATAGTGTTGAGTATATTGAATCTCATAACAAATTAGCAGATGTAAGCGTGTTAATACCCTGGTTAATTGATCAAGGACTAGAACAATTACACATCTATGATCCTGTAGATAATTGGCTTGAAAAGCGAATACATCAGTTCGACGAGGTCCTCACCATAATCTCCTATGACAACCCTCTTTTTCTAAATTCAAAATCAGAATTAGAGCCGTTCTTTAAGACCTCAAAAAAGAAATTTTATCAAACTTCATTTTATAAGGCCGAACGTATAAAACGGAATATTCTTAT
Source organism: uncultured Flavobacteriaceae bacterium (assembly GCA_964479055.1). GTDB lineage: Bacteria > Bacteroidota > Bacteroidia > Flavobacteriales > Flavobacteriaceae > CAYZKX01. The sequence continues at coordinate 3,876 of CAYZKX010000168.1, read as the reverse complement.
GGATAATGACGGTCCAATAGGCGGTAAATGGACCTACGACATTGATAATAGAAAAAAGTACCCTAAAAGTAAAGTGGCGCCAGCCATCACATTTCCAAAAGTGAGTCGCGACTATGAAAGCGCTATAGAATATGTAAATACTGATTATGGTTCAAATATCGGAGATCTTCACCCCTCACCTATCTACCCAACATCATTTAATGATGCTAGGGCATGGCTAAAACAATTCTTTAAAACGCGATTTAACGAGTTTGGTATTTATGAAGACGCCATTGTAAAAGATCAACATTTTTTAAATCACAGTGTATTATCACCTCTAATAAACGTGGGGCTATTAACACCTAATGAAGTTCTTACTGAAGCCTTAAAATATGCCAAGAATCACGACATCCCATTGAACTCGTTGGAAGGATTCATCAGGCAAATTATGGGATGGCGAGAGTTTATTCGTGGTGTTTATGACACCAAAGGCAGCGAGGAGCGCACTAAGAATTTTTGGGGACATTCTAAAACCATCCCGCATTCATTTTATACTGGCACTACAGGTATTCTACCTGTAGATATAACCATCAAGAAGATCTTGAAAACGGGATATGCACATCACATTGAACGACTCATGATATTGGGTAATTTCATGCTGCTATGTGAATTCGATCCAGATGCCGTCTATCAATGGTTTATGGAATTATTTATCGACGCCTATGACTGGGTAATGGTTCCAAATGTCTACGGCATGAGTCTTTTTGCCGATGGTGGTATCATGTCTACCAAGCCATATATTAGTAGCAGTAACTATATCAAAAAGATGAGCGATTATCCAAATGGTGAATGGCAGGCCATATGGGATGGATTGTTCTGGCGCTTTATGAACAAGCATCGGGAGTTTTTATCGAAGAATCCACGATTGAAAATGCTGATCAATACGCTAGATAAAATGAGTGCCGATAAGAAAAATACCCATTTCACTATAGCCGAAAAATTTCTTGCATCGTTAGATAACAAAAAAAATGTTCAACTCAATTTACTAGTATATTAAGCAAAGAGAAAACATATCAATAGTTTGGTTAAAGCGAGATCTACGTCTTCATGATAATGAAGCCATTTTTAATGCCTTACGATCAGAAAACAAAGTATTGTTACTTTACATTTTTGAAAATCTATTGCTCAATGACTCTCATTACAGTGACCGACATTGGAATTTCATTAAACAGTCAATTGAGGATCTCAATTTAACTTTAGCCCCATATAACACCAAGGTTTTAGCTGTAACAGGAGATGTACCTGCCGTATTTAATTTATTACAAGATCACTATCGCATTACCAATGTATTCTCACACCAAGAAACTGGATTACTGGTTACTTACAACAGAGATAAGGAATTTACACGCTATTGTAGAAACAACACTATTATTTGGACAGAATCTATTAATAACGGTGTTTTGAGAGGTCTAACAGATAGAGTAGACTGGTTCGAGAAATGGGAAAATTACATGAATCAGCCACAAATAAACATGATTGCTTCACAAGAAGATTTTATATCTCAAACTGAAATCGATAGTCTTGCTAACTACTTTCACTTTACCAATTTGAGTACTCAAATGAGTTTAAATTTTCAAAGAGGTGGTACAACAACGGCCTGGAAATATGCCAATAGTTTTTTTACAGAGCGTCATAAAAACTACATGTTCAACATATCTAAACCTGAAGCTTCGCGAAGCAGTTGCAGCAGATTGTCGCCGTATTTAGCCTGGGGAAATGTTTCCATACGAGAGGTCTATCAAAAAGCCAAAGCACTAAAAGACCAATCAGACAACAAGCGGCATTTAGGCGCATTTATTTCTCGATTACGATGGCAAGCACATTTCATACAAAAATTTGAAATGGAACATACCATGGAACAGGCAAGTGTTAATAAAGGCTATCACAAACTCAAAAAGTCCATCAGTAAAGCATACACGACAGCTTGGAAATCAGGACAAACTGGTTTTCCATTGGTTGATGCCGCCATGCGCTGTTTAATTACCACAGGCTACGTAAATTTTAGAATGCGGGCAATGCTGGTGTCGTTTTTTACACATATTCTTTGGCAACCTTGGCAGGAAGCCACACATCATTTATCCCAGAATTTTTTGGATTTTGAACCCGGAATACATTTTCCACAACTCCAAATGCAAGCCGGAGAAACCGGTATTAATAACCTGCGAATTTACAATCCCACTAAAAATGGACTTGAACATGATTCAGAAGCAGAATTCATAAAAAAGTGGGTTCCAGAACTTGCACATTTACCATTGGCTTTTATTCATGAACCTTACTTAATGACAAAGCTCGATCAACAGTTTAACAACTGCAAATTAGGTGATGATTACCCATTTCCTATTGTAGATATCAAAACCAACAGAAAAAAAGCAAGTGAT
>CAYZKX010000168.1:0-1359 GCA_964479055.1 uncultured Flavobacteriaceae bacterium | reverse complement strand
ATTGATCGCGTTATTGAAATGGCCTGGGAAGATCGCACCACCTTTGAAGCGATTCAATTTCAATTCGGTATCAAGGAGCAAGATGTCATCGCATTAATGCGAAAAGAGATGAAATCATCCAGTTTTAAAATGTGGCGTAAACGTGTTTCAGGTCGAGCTACTAAACATCAAGCTAAGCGCAATTTTTCTAAAGGCAGATTTAAATGTAGCCGTCAAAGAAATATTAATAATAATAAAATTTCTAAACGCTATTAAACTGATCCAAAGGTGTTTTTAGTATGCAATCAACACCCTTTATTTTCCAATACAAAAATTCGCAAATATGTTTCCTAAAAGATCATCTGATGATATTTCACCTGTGATCTCTCCAAAGTGATACAATGCCTGACGAATATCTATAGCCAACAAATCTCCAGAAAGATTTGCGTCCATGCCCTGCTGTACTTTTTGAATTTCTTCTAAAGCCTTTAACAAGGCATCATAGTGTCTCGAGTTTGTGATGATAGTTTCGTTATTACGCAAAGCTCCTGTATTGATTAATTCCAGAAGTTTTTGCTTTAATTCCTCTACTCCTAGTCCTGTTTTTGCAGCGATACTTATGTGGTGAGACTTTTCGACTTCGCTCAAGGTGACCTTAAGTTTTTCCATTAACTCCAAATCGATTAAATCAATTTTGTTAGCAACCACAATCAAAGGTTTATTTGGAAACTTGTTTTGAATCTGTTTGATCTCTGAAATTATAGATTCTAAACTAGTCGATTCAACTTTTGTTGCATCAAACAAGTAAATCACTACTTGAGCTTGAGACGTTTTCTCAAACGTCTTTTTAATCCCAATACTCTCAACCACATCCTGAGTTTCCCTAATACCTGCAGTATCGATAAATCGAAATCCAATGCCCCCAATGGTCATTTCGTCTTCAATAGCATCACGCGTGGTACCGGCAATATCACTAACTATCGCTTTTTCTTCATTTAACAATGCATTCAATAAAGTGGATTTTCCAACATTGGGTTCGCCAATGATTGCCACAGGGATGCCATTCTTAATCACATTACCAACCGCAAAAGAATCGATAAGGTGCTTAAGTACATTGACGATTCGATCTAGTAAATCTTTAAACTGATCGCGATTTGCAAATTCAACATCTTCTTCGGCGAAATCCAACTCTAATTCAATCAAAGAGGCAAAATTGAGTAGTTCTTCACGTAGTGCCTTAATTTCGTTGCTAAAACCTCCTCGCATTTGCTGCATAGCCACTTGATGTGAAGCTTCATTGTCACTGGCTATGAGATCCGCAACAGCTTCTGCTTGGCTAAGATCTAATTTCCCATTTAAAAAAGCACGTAAAGTAAATTC
>CAYZKX010000167.1:0-5385 GCA_964479055.1 uncultured Flavobacteriaceae bacterium | reverse complement strand
AAATAATACAATTGGTAAAATAGGCAGACATAAGCGGATTTGTGAATTCGTTTAAATCTTCATCCACCACAAAGTTGTTCAATAAAAGCGCTGGGAATTGACGAAAGCTATTTGTCCAGTAATTTGCAATCGTGGCATGAGTAATATTGTAATTCCCACCAAAAGTACCTGCAAATGACGATTGTCCCGAATTATTCAAAACCAAGTTTTCGCCATAAATATTAGTACCACGTCCTAAAATTCCAAAATTGCTGGAGTTGTAAATCTGTGTGTTGGTAATGTTCAGTTTTGTATGATCATTCATGTTGCCATCACTAAGTATACCGACAGTTCCATTTTTAATTGTGGCGTGATTGATAGAATTATTAGTGCTGCCGTTAAATAACCATATGGTTTGCCATTGACCTGGACGGTCTTCAAAAAGAGGTTCTAATCTATCGCCTTGAAAAATGACTTCACCTTCAAGCAGATCTAGATCCATACTTGGAGTTCCATTGACCTGTAGTGAAGCACCATCAGTAATCAACAAACCTGAATTGGCATGAAAATGAATGCGTGCACCTGCATCTATGGTTAGAGTCTCGCTTTCGTCCACAGCAGCATAACCATAAATAACATAAGGTTTTTCGTTTGTGAAATTCAATTCTTCTGGCATCAAAAAGCGACCTTGTATGGTTGTTTCATCATCTATTCCATCACCATCTACATCAAAGGTCAATGTTTCAATAACATATTGTCCTGTATTGGGGTCAATGAATCGTTGCGGGTAAATAAAAACAGCATCTTTTACTAAGGTAACTAGATCGACAGTTTGCAAATTAATTCCTGAGTCAAACTCAATCACGTCAGTATAAAGAAATTGCGTATCGCTTGTTGCCAACTGTTCGATATCTATTGTAGTTTCAATAAAAATATACATACTGTCATTAGCCAGCAATTCAATATTTTCAAATTCCTTTCCGGCTACTGCACCTTCACCAGTTAGCCCGTCTACGGTCATTCTGTAAAATGAACTTTGTCCTTGACCTAATCTGATGGTAGGAATAAGAACATCATCATTGGAAGTATTGTATACTTTTAAGTTATAAGTACTAGATCCTATATTGGTAAAAACGGTATCTAAATAAACCGTATCTTTTGAAAAAGCAAGCGTTCCATTACTCGGTGAAAAATTAAAATCTGTTCTACAAGAACTCCAAAATGTTAGAATGGCTAAGGCAAAAACAACAGCTAAAAATCGCTTCATGCGGTAAAGATAATTTTTACGAATTAAAAATATAACATTTACTCTTACGATTTAGTATAATTAGATCATATTAATCAAAAAGAGTCGCGATATCTTGAGGTATTTTTGCCGGACGTTTAGTTTTTTTATTCATGAAACACCAATGAGTTTCGACTTTAACCAGAAGGGTATTCGTTTCAGAATTATGTATTTCAACAATACGTGTGGATTTAACACCTTGAGCGAAAGGAACATAAGTTGATATTGCAATTTTATCATTTAGTATGGCGGCCGCTTTATAAACAATATGATGGCTTAGCACTACCCAATAAAAATTATCAATAATGTCCTTTGGCGCTAGATTTTTCCAATGTTCGCGAGCAATAGCTTGTGCCCATTGTAAATAAACAACATTATTAACATGATCGTTTTGATCAAGATGTTCATTGGTAACAATTATTGCCTTAGAAAATCGTTGCATTATTATTTTTCGCTGATTTGTACTTCAAATAATTTATCCCAATATTTTCCGGTGACAAATATGGTATTCGATTCTGAATTAAATGCGATGCCATTAAGTACGTCCAAATCTTTATGCTGAGTTACCATATCTTTTAATGGAGAGAAGTCTATTACGCCTTCGATGGCACCATTATTGGGATCAATAATAGCCACACCATTTAATTGATAACGGTTGGCGTATATCTTACCATTTATCCATTCTAATTCATTCAACCCAACTGTTTTACCTTTATAGTGGTAGGCTTCAATATGAGATTGTTCTGATAATGTTTCGGGATCTAGAATCCAGATCTTTTCTGTACCGTCAGATTTATATAAAACCTTACCGTCATTACAAATTCCCCAACCTTCTTTGCTATTGCCATATTTAAAAGAGCTTTTACGTTCAAATGAATTGACATCATAAACAAATCCAGTAGATTCCTGCCATGTGAGTTGATAGATATTCTCGTTCAAAACCGTTAACCCTTCACCAAAATAACTATTCTCAAGTTCATACGATTGTAAGACGGCCCCTGTTTTATGATCTATTTTTCTTAACTGTGATTTCCCATATTGTCCAGTACTTTCATACAACTCACCATTATAGAATTCAAGACCTTGAGTGTAAGCATTTATATCATGTGGATATTCATTAACAATGGTAAAGGTATAAACAGTAGGAGCAGCGCTATTTAAAATAGTAAGTTCTTGATCAATAGTTATCAACTCACCTCCAACGAAGACCAAAGCTTGCAATTTATGTTTACCCAACTTTTGATTACTCAAATTGAATTCCCTTTTTATACGTTGTTCATTAAACATAAATTGTACAGAATCAACAGGGTGATTTTGGTTGTTTGCTAAAGAAAGAATTAGCGTTTCATCATTACTAATGACATTGTTGGTTGCATTAATTTTAAATGATAATTGAGATTTTATTTGATCGAGATCAGGTCCACAACTGATAACGAATAATCCAATGGTAAGTAAAAAAAGGGCCTTCTGTAATGACATATGAGTTCATAATTTTGGCCCAATTTACTTTATAAAATTCGGTTACGAAAAAGATTGTGAAAATATTAAAATATGGTATCTTTGCAGCCGGCAAGTCCTACACAACCAGCTCCTGTAGAATCCTCCAGGGCGGGAACGCAGCAAAGGTATACGGTTGTAGCGGTGTGATGTAGGTAGCTTGCCGTTTTTTTATGCCCATTTTTAACTGGGAATCTCCTTTTTATAATTGTATTTTAGCATCAAATAATCGTATAAGTGTCGAAGGTAGTTTTAATAACAGGCGGATCTTCAGGAATTGGAAAGACCATAGGTGAATTTTTGTTTCTTAAAGGATTCACTGTATATGGAACAAGCAGAAATCCTGAAAAATACCATGCTAGTAAGTTTGAACTTTTAAAGTTGGATGTGACCAACCCTCAAATGGTAGATGCGGCAGTCAATTTTGTTATCAATAAGGAAAACAGGTTGGACATTCTAATTAATAATGCTGGTGTAGGCATAACAGGTCCAATAGAAGAGATTCCTGAGACAGAGATCCAAACTAACTTTGAAACCAATTACTTTGGTCCTTTGCGTGTGATCAAGGCAGTATTGCCACAAATGCGACAACAAGGATTGGGATTGATAATTAATATTACGTCTATTGCTGGATATATGGGATTACCATATCGTGGTATTTACAGCGCAAGTAAAGGTGCACTGGAACTTACAACAGAGGCATTAAGATTGGAATTGAACGATTTCAATATTCAGTTGTGTAATCTCGCACCAGGTGATTTTGCTACCAATATTGCTGCTGGGCGCTACCATGCACCAGTGCTTTCAGATTCACCCTATGGGAAATATAAGGAGATGTTAAAAACTATTGATGATCATGTTGATGAAGGTGACGATCCTATAGCAGTTGCAAAAACAGTGTACAAAATCATAAAGACCAAACAACCTAAGATTCATTATAAAGTAGGGTCATTTATGCAAAAATTCTCTATTGTTTTGAAGCGTATATTACCCGATAAGGTATATGAGAATATGCTTCGAAAACACTACAAGTTGTAGTTAATAAGTTATTATAACTATTATTAAAAGGACTTCAGAATAAGTTGTAAATTCGCCACAGTTTAAACTTCAAATAGCGATTGCTTACACATGAAATTTTTTATTGATACTGCAAATCTGGATCAAATTAAGGAAGCACAGGATCTAGGTATTTTGGATGGTGTTACCACCAATCCTTCTTTGATGGCAAAGGAAGGGATTACAGGAACTGATAATATATTAAAGCATTATGTTGACATATGTAATATTGTCGATGGTGATGTATCTGCCGAAGTCATTTCTACAGATGTTGAAGGAATGATAAGAGAAGGAGAGGCGTTGGCCGATCTTCACGATCAAATTGTTATAAAGCTTCCAATGATTAAAGATGGTGTGAAGGCGTGTAAGTATTTTTCAGAGAAAGGTATTAAAACCAATGTCACATTGGTATTTTCACCAGGCCAGGCCATGCTAGCTGCAAAAGCAGGAGCCACTTACGTTTCACCTTTTATTGGTCGTCTAGACGATATTTCGACCGATGGTTTGAATCTAATAGCTGAAATACGACATATATATGATAATTATGCATTTGAAACTCAAATTCTTGCAGCTTCTGTAAGGCATACCATGCATATTATTGACTGTGCCAAATTAGGTGCAGATGTCATGACCGGACCGCTTAGTTCGATATTAGGGTTATTAAAACATCCATTAACAGATATTGGATTAGAGAAATTCTTGGCCGATTATAAGAAAGGAAATTAAACTCTACAGAGCATCCAATACCTTATCGAATTCCCAATCAAACATTTGAGCATTCGATTTAATGATATTGTGATTCGTGCCTACAATCATTACCTTATTAATATAGTTTATGGCCAAGGCCTTTTTGGCTTTATCTGGATATAAAAAGCGGTATTCACCTTTAAGGTCACAGTTGTTTTGACGCAGCAAGCGCTTCCAAACATTTGTGTTTTCAGAATTAATATTTATCGAAACAAAATTGATATTTGGATAAAGAATACGCAATTCTTCCACTTTTTTGTGGCTGTTTTTAAAATGACTTTTTATGCTTTTTGACCAAAAATAAACTACAGTTGGTTTGTCAAAAAGAGTACTTATTGGAAGTACATCATCATTAGCATCAACAAGTTTGATATCTGGAAATGAATTACCAGGTTGTAAGGTTATCAACACATCATTTAGATCTTTAATGTAGGCAATGTCTTCTTTGTTATTACACTTTTCCATAAAGGATACATACATCTCCTGGCTTTCGTCATAGGTCACATTATAAGCTAAGTAGTTTCTCGTTTTATATTTCAGCAAATTATTTTTAATGCCTTCATCTTGGATCAAACTATCAATCACTTCTAATTTATACAGGTTGTAATTGAGGTCACTTCTATTAAAATGCGTAATGTCTTTATTGTGATCGAAATATGAGTCTAGAGCTAAATTATCAATATGAGGAAACAGAAAATTATAGAATGGATAAAAATCGCGTAGATCACTGTTATTATAGTCAACGTCACTTCGGTAGTCAAAGAAATTTTCAGGTAATCCTTCTTTGTTTCGTATTTCTTTGGAATTATAATATCTAAAAG
>CAYZKX010000166.1:0-5389 GCA_964479055.1 uncultured Flavobacteriaceae bacterium | reverse complement strand
GTTCTTCAGGTTTGCAGGTGAATACCATAGAAGCTATGATAATAGCAAATAGTAACTTTTTCATTGTTTGTAGATTTTGTGCAAATATAAACCGAATTCTATTTTAAGCGCTTAAAAAATTGTTAATCCCCTTTAATTGCTGCATAAAAGTAGTGTCGCACCCCATTTTTGCTACTTTTGCATAAATTTTATTTCATGATAGCAAACGATAGTATTATTGCGTTGGCCACACCTTCAGGAGCAGGTGCTATTGCTGTTATTAGAATCTCAGGAGAAAACGCTATCTCGCTATGTGATTTGGTTTTTAGTTCGGTTAGTGGTAAAAAGCTGGTCGATCAACCTTCGCATACCATTCATCTTGGGCATATCATTAAAGATGAAGCCTTATTGGATGAGGTATTGGTCTCTGTATTCAAAAACCCTAATTCGTACACAGGTGAGAATGTGGTTGAGATCTCTTGTCATGGAAGTATGTACATCCAACGCGAGATCATACAATTGTTTTTACGCCAAGGTTGTCGTATTGCCAATCCTGGGGAATTCACACTACGTGCTTTTTTAAATGGAAAACTCGATTTGAGTCAGGCTGAAGCTGTGGCCGATTTGATAGCCAGTGAAAATGAGGCCTCACATCAAGTGGCTATGCAACAAATGCGTGGTGGATTTAGTAATGAGATACAAGCTTTGCGTGGAGAGCTGCTTAATTTTGCGTCGTTAATTGAATTGGAATTGGATTTTGCTGAAGAAGATGTGGAGTTTGCCAATAGAGAACAATTTAGAGACCTTGTGAATAGGATTGAGAAGGTTTTAAAACATTTGATTGACTCGTTTGCTATAGGTAATGTGATCAAAAATGGTATACCAGTGGCTATAGTAGGGGAACCCAATGTAGGAAAGTCAACTTTACTAAATGCACTGCTTAACGAAGACAAAGCCATTGTAAGTGATATCGCTGGTACCACACGTGATGCCATTGAGGATGAGGTAGTTATCAACGGCATTGGTTTCCGTTTTATTGACACTGCAGGTATACGTGAGACCGATGATACGGTTGAAACCATTGGCATCAAGAAAACATTTGAAAAGATCGATCAGGCACAGGTGGTGTTATTTTTATTAGAAGCATCTTCCAGTATTGAATCTATTGACAGTATAAAAAGAGAAATCGAACAGTTAAAGAACAAGTATCCTTCTAAATCTGTTGTGGTTTTGGTTAATAAAATAGATACACTTACTGAAGGTGATAAATTAAATTTAGAATCTCAACTTAAAGATGCTCGTTTTATCTCAGCAAAAACCGGCTCAGGAGTTAGTGATTTAAAAGATACGCTTTCCAATTTTGTCAATACAGGAGCATTGCGCAACAACGATACCATTGTAACCAATTCTAGACATTATGATGCTTTATTGAAGGCTCAGTATGAAATACATAAGGTTCAAGAAGGCATTCATGCAGACTTATCAGGCGACTTATTAGCCATTGATATTCGTCAGGCTTTGTACCATTTGGGTGAGATCACTGGCGAGATAACCAATGATGACCTGTTAGGTAACATCTTCGCTAATTTTTGTATCGGAAAGTAACTTATACTAACAAACTACCACTAAACACGTACTGACACACGCAATTCCCAGTGGATTAGGACATAGTCCAATCCGCCGCAATTGCGGTTATAAATTGTTGGCAAATTTTATTCTTGTTCAACAGTGTAATTCTCGATAATAGATGTTACATCTTCAATTTTCTCCCATTCAGTTGGTCTTTCAAAGTCTTGATCAGATTTTAAAACTTGAGCATTAGGATAATTAGTTTTTATATTTTCCCAAGTAGTATCTTCCCATTTGTTTTTGTCCATCTCTATGAGTTTTACATTCTTGAGAGGTCCAGACACAGCTTTTCCAATTAGAGGCCACCAAAGGCTTTCTGTTTCTCTGTCCCAAAATACAAATCCATCTAATCCATTCCATACATTTTCATCATAATAAGTATATCCGCTTAATGCGAACGTAAGTTCTTTATCTCCATAATTTCGTTCGTAAATTGCTCCTAAATCGGCTAAGATGCAATAAGCAGCCATAATAGGCTGACCGTCTAAAACATCATTTACTATCTCATGTCTAGTAAGATCTTTAACAGAATAAGCTTTGATCTCATTTCCAGATTGTGCTAATAAAAACCTTGTGCTATCTGCCCAAATTTCATTTGCTTCATTAACAGAAATAAATTCTGGCTTTAATAATGCTGGGAATTTTTCACGACCAATTCCATAATGAAATTGTTCATCTTTAAGTAAATAGTCAGATATGTCGAAATGTTGATTTTCATTTTCTCCGCCATATAGCATTTTCTTACCATCGATTTCAAAGAACTTACCATTTTCGGCTGCTATTGGTCGTTTCTTTTTAACAACTTCTTTATCTTCTTTGGACTTAATTTCTTCTTTCTTTTTTGGTTCTTGCTCTTTACATCCAATTAAAAGAATAGAAAGAGATAATAAAATAAATTTTTTCATTTTCTTTTCTTAATATTTACTAACGTATTCGTGTATGATTAGTTTCGAAGAAGGACTTGAGTCATTTTCCGTTTAGTAGACAAGTTAATTAATTCTGAGGTATTACAGTTTAGGAAATTCAGAAGTAATTAATTATACTCGCTGTTGTAGCATGTTTTTAATGTTTTTTCTAAAGAGAATCATTCCGAAAGCTATAAAAGTTAAAGAATATCCGTAGATTAGTCTATGAGGAGTTGGTATAATATGCCATAAAATCAATGTGGCAATACATAAAGCTCCTATTCCAAATTTTTCATTCTTTATATAATTTAAACTTAAAATTAGCAATCCAAGGTTGAAGACTTTAGAACTTGGTCCAATAGTCATAAATGTTTTCCAAATTGATGGTATTTGCGTTATATGGTTAGTGAATTCATTACGAAGCTCATTATTTGGGTAGCTCCAAAATATAAAATCAATAACACACATTCCGATCATACAAGTTATTCCAATAATGGTTAGCGGTATTCCGATGAAACTGATTGGTTTCTTAGGGAAAGAAATTACTTGGGGAATTAATAAAATAACTCCAATCAACATAAACCAGTGGGCAAAATCAATAGGTTTTAAATTGTATACATATTCATTGCCTTTCGATAGAATTATTTGTCCAATTAAGATGAAGCCAATTCCTGTTTGAAATAAAATTTTGTAAGTCATACTCTGTTGATTAGTTTTTTAGCTTGTAATACTAGACAAAAACTTTTTAAGAACGTTACAGTTTTAATTGTACAAAAAGGAAGTTTAGCATGGTTTAGAAAATATTTGTAACAAATAATGTTTTCTGGAATAAATTGAATCCACTACATAAAAAAGATATGATACAATAAGTTTTATGATCGTTTATAAAAATATGATTACATATAATTTTTTATAAATTATGTAGGAATACTTAACTATGGACTTACTTTCCATATAAGCGGTCATTTTAATACTATATCCTTTCTAACCTTCCAGATTGCTTAGATCCTCTTCAGAGAATAGTTTGTTCTTTAGGTAATTACTTTTACAAAAATCCAAAGAACTTTTTCCTTTAGTAACTTCAATGTTGTTCGTAAGAGAAATATACGCTAAGTTATAGTGCATCTTAAGAAGATACCATTGACGGTTGCTATTAAATGGATTTTGTTCATTGGCTAGGAAGTCTATGCTCATCTCAAGGAAATCGATTGCTTCAGCAAATCGCTTTTCTTCCTTGTAGGCATTAATCACCTTTTCGATATTTCCGTAATAAACTTCGGCTTCAACAGTCTTGTAAATTTCATAAAAAGCTTCCTTATACTTATTAATACAAGGCTCATTCATCTTTGCATAGCACAATTGATTGGCCTGGTTGGCTTTATCAAGACCCATTGGTTCACCCGAAAACGGATTTTGCCATAGTTTATGCTCTTCTGTAAAGTCAAAATATTCTTGAAACCCTTTTATATCCTTTGTCTCCATCAATTTATCCATATAGGCATCCAAGGAATATATATCATAAACTGGTTCAATACCGTAGGCATTCTTAATATTTTTTCCGTAATTATTTTTGTAATCGGTGAATGTTGAATAATCGCTAATATTTTTAAAGTCTTTAAAAACAAATTTTAGTCCATCACTTAAGGATTTGGGTACGATTGACAGATGATCAGCTTCATAAGTGTTTTTCAAAAACAGGATGTCATTATTTGGTGTCTTTTGAAATAGAAGCTCGATCTCGTTGCCATATTCAATCCTGTCTGGAGAGTCTTTTGTGCCATTGGCAACAAAGTAATAAATATTCTTCCCTTTATAGGACTTAAAAAAGTTTGTTAGTTCAGTTGCCTTACTACCTTTTCCAAGAAAAGATGTGGACAAACATATAAAACCTCGGAAAGGGTTATTCGGTTCTAACATTAAATGATGGTTGTATTCCGCCCCATTAGAGTGCCCAATCATCACATTAAAACCAGAAGTACTATACTTAGCATCAATATGCGGAACTATTTCGTTTAAGAGGTACTCCGTAAAATGTGCTCCACTTTTATAATTGAATAACTCCTCGTTTCGCTTTTTATGAACAATTCCTACCAGTATGGATTCAGGTATGATTTGATAGCTTGATAAAGAAAGTGCTAAGATATTCCCCCTGGCCACATCAAAATTGTCTGTACCACCATCGGTTATATAGATGACAGGATACTTTTTTTTCGGCGAATAATTTTCTGGTAAGTCAATTTTTATCATATGCTTACTCCCCATAAACTTAGAATTAATAAAGTCGATATCGTATTCAAGTCCTAGGCTTTGACTATCGATATTGTCCATCCATGTTTTTACTACAAATTCTGTTTTGGAATTTTCGTTTTCAAGAATAAGATTAGGATTATCATATAGATGTTTAACAATCCCTTCAGAATCCCAACTTCCTTTGGTAAGCTTAAATTCTGCAGGATAGTTAAGTTCTACGGATATGCTTCTCTCATAATCGGAGATTTTTTCCATTTTAATCTGCTCGGGATTCCAGTTGCCTAAGGCTTCCTGATTTCCTGTTATATAAACTTCGTCCGATTTGTTCGGTACAATAACTTTGATTGTTTGTGTTGCCTGACCAAAAACCATTACTGTTAATAATAGCATGATTTTTAGCGTGATCGATTTTTTGCTCATTGTGATAATTGTTTTGAACAAAAGTATCGGTGATGTTTTGAGAATTAAAGAAAAGAGGTGGTGATTTAGGGGCTAATCCCTGGGGTGATTTTTAAATTTATCCATGAATTCTGTGCGATTACGTACTTCTAACTTCGCGTATAGATTGCGAATATGAGTTTTTACAGTGTTTAAGGATATGAGGAGGTCTGAAGCAATTTCTTGTA
>CAYZKX010000165.1:1141-5503 GCA_964479055.1 uncultured Flavobacteriaceae bacterium | reverse complement strand
AATTTCACCAAGGTCCGCTCTTTCCCTTGCTGCATCAATAGCTAAAGCTAATAAATTTTGATTTCTCGCTCGTGTTCCTTGCCTTTATTCGTCCACAGCCATTTTTACGTTCTCAGAATTGCGTCGCGATTTAACGGTATTATATCTAGAAATTTGTGCTTTTCTAACCGTTTGATTATCCACTTCAAGAATATGTAAAGGCTCTTCCTCATCTAATTGATATTTATTAACACCAACTATGATGTCCTGTCCAGAATCAATTCGCGCTTGTTTACGTGCTGCGGCTTCTTCAATTCTAATTTTAGGTATTCCTGCTTCTATAGCTTTGGTCATACCACCAAGATCCTCAATTTCTTCAATAAGTTTCCAAGCTTTTTCGGCGATGTCATGAGTCAAGCTCTCTACATAATAACTGCCTGCCCATGGATCGACGGTTTTTGTGATATGCGTTTCCTTTTGCAAATAAAGTTGGGTATTACGTGCAATTCTTGCTGAAAAATCTGTTGGTAATGCAATAGCTTCATCAAGCGCATTGGTATGCAGACTTTGTGTCCCACCAAATGCAGCTGCCGAGGCTTCTATTACGGTTCGCGCAACATTGTTAAATGGGTCTTGTTCGGTTAAGCTCCAACCACTGGTTTGGCAATGAGTTCGTAATGCCAATGATTTTGGGTTTTTAGGATTGAATTGTCTCACTATTTTAGCCCATAGCATGCG
Organism: uncultured Flavobacteriaceae bacterium; assembly: GCA_964479055.1. Classification (GTDB taxonomy): domain Bacteria; phylum Bacteroidota; class Bacteroidia; order Flavobacteriales; family Flavobacteriaceae; genus CAYZKX01. Next base: position 4,786 of record CAYZKX010000165.1, on the reverse strand, counting down.
TGCTGCACGCATTTTAGCTATTTCCATAAAGTGACTCATACCAATTGCCCAAAAGAAAGATAGGCGCGGTGCAAAAGTGTCGATGTCCATGCCTGCTTGAATCCCTTTTCTAATGTACTCAAGACCATCGGCCAGAGTATATGCCAATTCGATATCACATGTGGCACCAGCCTCTTGCATATGGTATCCAGAAATGCTTATGCTGTTGAATTTAGGCATGTGCTGACTGGTATATTCAAAGATGTCCGAAATGAGTTTCATTGAAGGCGTAGGAGGGTAGATATAAGTATTACGAACCATGAACTCTTTTAAAATATCATTTTGAATGGTTCCTGATAGTTGAGAGGGAGAGACACCTTGTTCTTCAGCTGCCACAATGTAGAATGCCATAATAGGAAGTACCGCACCATTCATTGTCATAGAAACCGACATCTGATCTAGAGGAATTTGATCGAACAAGATTTTCATGTCTTCAACTGAATCAATTGCAACACCTGCTTTTCCTACATCACCTACAACACGATCATGATCGGAATCATATCCTCTATGTGTAGCGAGATCGAAGGCAACGGATAACCCTTTCTGGCCTGCTGCCAAATTTCGACGGTAAAATGCATTACTTTCTTCAGCTGTAGAATACCCTGCATATTGCCTGATAGTCCATGGTCGCCTCACATACATTGTGCTATATGGACCGCGTAAGTATGGTGGAATGCCTGCTGCAAAATCAACATGATCAACATGATCAATATCCTCTCGAGAATATCGGGATTTAATAGCAATGTCTTCGGCTGTATTTACCGAACGTACAGGGCCATCTGCCTTTTGAGCCTCTTTTAGAGTGATATGCTGAAGATCTTTACGTTTCAATTCCACTTTATATATTAATGATTGTGCCCAACGTGTTCTTCGTTGATCCTTCTTATTTGCTCACTCAATTCTTCTTTAGATAATGACAGATCTAATTCCATAACTTTAGAATAGAACATGTCCATAGCAACCAAGGTTGTCAAAGCACGATCTAGATTTAAATAATAAGCCTGTTCGCGTATGGAAGGTGCAACCAAGGTTGTTTTGTAAGTATTTGAACTGACCAATGCATTATAAACACTTTTAAACTGGTCATTGTCCAGATTGTTACCAATACATTTAGCTAAAGGATGCTGAAAATTAAATTTGAATTCTTCACCATTATGCACCCATAAATTATCAGTGTTCTTCAATTCAGACACTATGGCTTTCATATGATCATCAAACAGTTCGGCCATAGGTATGAGATTAGACTCTGCATTTCTCAAAAAGTTGATATAGGCTTTTTCAACATCACCTGGATGTCTAAACGCATAGTTATTTACTATAAACGACTCAAACGCATAAACAGACTCTTTTATGAGTTCCATTTCTTGAATTTCGGAACAGTCATATAAATCAGGTTGATCGCTGTATTTATAGTTTACTTTAGGAGTTTTATCACACGATACAACTAAAACTAATAAACTAATTAAAAGGATAAATTTTTCTTTCATGGTTTCTTATTCATTTTCATTTTTAAGGCGTTCTTTTTCGAGAGATTCTGAAAGTCGCCTTTCGATTATTGGTTCAATTAATGTTTTTCGTTTGTTTATTTTAATAAAAGGATATAATTCAAGGTTATCATTCATCTTATCTGCATTATTAGGATGAGCATTGGTGCCCACTAAGGTAATATCTCCTGAATCAAATCGCTCTTGTTCTTTTGCTGCACTCTCTTTAATTTTACGTTGGATTGTACCAGCTTTTAATTGATTTAAAAATCCACCATTCTTTTCAATATCCTTAAAAAGTGTCAATGCCTGCTCCGCTAAACTTGCGGTCAGTTCTTCTATATAATAGGCACCATCAACCGGATTGTCTACAACGTCAAAAAAGCTCTCATGTTTCAAAATGAGTAATTGATTGCGCGCTATGCGATTACCAAATTCATTTTCTTTATGATATATGGCATCATATGGTAAATTATAGATTATTTGGGCACCACCTAATACTGCACTCATACACTCCGTTGTTGTGCGTAGCATGTTTGTATTGTAATCATATAGCGTCTTATTACGCTTACTTGGTGTTGCCGAAATGATCATATTGGGCTGGTTACTGTACTCTGACCTTAATGTGGCCCACAATAATTGTAGTGCTCGGTTTTTAGCGATCTCAAAAAAATAATTGCTGCCTGTGGCTATATTAAAATTAAGATCAACATTCTTTTCATCGTTATACCACTGCAGATATTCATTAGCATGAGCTAAACCATAGGCCAATTGTTGAATAATGTTGGCACCCGCATTTTGGTACAAGCTCATATCTACGCTTATCACCGACTCAAAATTCTTTAAAGTATTCTTGGCCTTAGCCACTTGATTTTGATCTTCACTTAGATTATTGAACCAATTGCCTGATCTAGCCAGTTGTCCAATAGGATCTAAATGCAAGCGACTATTTCTTAATTCACCAATATTATCGAAGTTTTGAATACATGCTTCTGATAAAACTAAAGGTTGAAAGCTAATAGTTATTCGAGAACCATCTAAATTGTAGAGTAATTCCTTTAGTGAGTTATCGGTGTTTGGTAAAATAAAATGAATGTGCTCGACTCCTTTATTCACACATTCTTGTGCCTGCTTATTAGCCTGTTTTTCATTAGACACGTAAATAGATTGACCTATTGACCAATTTGTTGCTCTAGTATTACTATTTAGATATGAAGCTGCGTCATCGCTGTGGTAAAAAGGTTTAACCATAATACCTTCTAGCGATTGCCAGTTCAAAGTTTGATTATAGTCCAGTCCTTTCAGGTCAAACTGAATCTTTTGTTTCCACTCTTTGGATGTTACTTTTGGGAAGTCATCAAACAGCTTAGTCATTCTTTTTTTTGTTTTTTAAACTGTCTTCATATTCTATAATATAGATCTCTTCATTCTCTTTCTTCATATTATATTCCTGACGTCCATATTTCTCTAAGCCTTCTTCGGTACTGAGTTCTTGGATCTCTTTTTTGTCTTTTTCTATTTCTTTTTGATAGTATTCCTTTTCTTCTTCCAGCTTCTCCATGTCATTGTTCAATTCGTTGTGAATAAACCACGAATTACTGTCAAAAAAAAGCATCCAAACGCAAAAAATAACCAGAATGAGAACAAATACATTCTTTAACGGTTTTAGTAATCTTTTGTATTTGGGGTTCAGCTTGGCCATTATAAAGTATCGTTTATTATAGTCTTAACAATGTCAATAGCTACAGTATTGTATTTATTGTTGGGTATAATAATATCAGCATATTCTTTCATAGGTTCAATGAATTGTTCATGCATTGGCTTTAATGTAGTTTGATAACGTTCCAATACTTCATTCAAATCCCGACCCCTTTCGGCAATGTCCCTTTTTAATCGTCTAATAAGACGTTCATCACTATCAGCATGAACAAATATCTTTATATCAAACATGTCTCGTAGCTCAGGATTTGTCAATATAAGGATGCCTTCAACAATCATCACTTTTCTTGGCTTTGTTTCTATAGTTTCTCCAGTACGGTTATGTTCAACAAATGAATAAACAGGTTGCTGTATGGTTTCACCGTTCTTTAGTTGTTGTAAATGAGAAGCCAGCAATTTAAAA
>CAYZKX010000165.1:0-1131 GCA_964479055.1 uncultured Flavobacteriaceae bacterium | reverse complement strand
ATAATAAGCATTATAAACAAGTTTGATTACAAGGCAAATTTAATATTATTTATTCGGAATTAATTTAACTATGCCAACATTTTCAACGGCCACATAAATGAAGCCATCCGGACCTTGTTTCACCGCTCTTAAACGTCCAATTCCGTCTAAAATTCGCTCTTCTTTTATCACTTTATCATTTTCAATGATACAATGATTGAGATACTGAAATTTAAGTGATCCTACTAATAAATTTCCTTTGAGATCAGGATATTTGTCACTGGTCACAAATGTCATACCGCTCGGAGCTATTGACGGCGTCCAATAATGCAATGGTTGTTCCATTCCTGGCAATGTGGTATTATCGGTGAATTTGGTGCCTGAATAATTAACACCATAACTAATTTTAGGCCATCCATAGTTTTTACCAGCTTGTATGATATTGATCTCATCACCTCCTTTAGGACCATGCTCATGTGTCCATAAGGCACCTGTTTGTGGGTGTATGGCCATGCCTTGTATATTGCGATGACCAAAGGAGTATATGGCTTTTTTAGCATTTCTGTCTCTTATAAAGGGATTGTCTAAAGGAATGCTGCCGTCGTCATTTAATCGGTACACTTTACCACCATCACGTTCAATATTCTGCGGATTGATATCACGATTACCACGATCGCCAATTGAAAAATAGAGAAAGCCTTCATTGTCAAATACGATACGCGAACCAAAGTGTTGGCCTCGTCTACTATTGGGTGAGGCTTTATATATAAGTTTGTGATCAACAAAGGTATTATTTTCAATTCTGCCTCTCACAACAGCTGTATTGGCACCTCGTTCTTCACCATCTGCTGATGCGAAAGAGATATAGATAAATCCATTGTTTTCATATTCAGGATGTAGTTCAATGTCGAGTAAACCACCTTGACCTTGTAATTTAATTTCTGGTAAGTTATTGATCAGGGTTTTACTGCCATTATTGAAGTGAAATAATGCGCCTGATTTTTCTGTAATTAGCATGGATTCATCTGGAAGAAATACAAATCCCCATGGAATTGAAAGGTCATCTACCACGATTTCATGTTGGTAGTGTTTGTCTTCAATCTTTTGATCTGATCGTGATTGACTGTTACAGGAGATGTAACAACTTAATAT
>CAYZKX010000164.1:0-5568 GCA_964479055.1 uncultured Flavobacteriaceae bacterium | reverse complement strand
GCACAAATTTTCAAACAATGAAGGCCGAAAAAATGGATGCTGAAGCCAATGAAAATGCTAAACTGGATCTTAACGATTTTCCAGATGTTTTCTATAATTGGAAAGAAAAAGGTTATACTTTGGAATTATTAGGAAAAGAAGAGTTTGAAGGCACAGAGACCTTTAAAATCAAAGTCACAATGGAACCATATACTGTTGATGGCAATAAAGAAGAAAACATTGCATACTATTACTTTGATACTGAAAATTTTGTTCCACTTGGAAGAGAAAGCGAACAAAAGTATGGTGCTATGAAGGGTATGGTTCAAGTACTAACGTTTAGCGATTATCAAGAAGTTGGTGAAATTTTTATGCCATTTTCATGGTCACAAGGCATTAAAGGTGGACAAAGCCAAGCCATAACTTTTGATTCTATTGATCTCAATCCAACTGTTGATGACAGTATGTTTGTTTTTCCTGAGGAGGCCGCAAGCAATACAACTGAGGACAAAAAGAACTAAAATATTATAATCCCCTGAAAACACTTTGATGGGGATTTTTTTTGCATTAACAACAACCAAAAATCAATCAAGACAATGAAAAAACTAATTTTATTGCTATTACTTGCTTTTACAGTAAGCATTCCAACTAATGCCCAAGAATCAAAACCATTAAAAGCAGAAGGGCTCTTTGGTGATATGCGTGCTAGACATATTGGTCCGGCCTTAATGAGTGGACGTATTAATGATATGGAGGCTCATCCAACCAACCAACGCATCATTTATGCCGGGACAGCAGGTGGAGGCGTTTGGAAATCAAATGACGCTGGAACCACTTTCAATCCTATTTTTGATGAATATTGTCAATCTATAGGTGCTGTAGAAGTGGATCCAAACAACCCCGACAATGTCATTTATGTTGGTACTGGCGAGACCTGGACAAGAAATAGTGTATCGATTGGTGATGGACTTTATAAATCTACTGATGGTGGAACAACCTGGAATAAGATTGGATTTGAAAAGTCAGAACGTATAGCTAATATCATTGTAAACCCTAATAATTCTGATGAGATCTATGTAGGTGTTTTAGGTGCCCTTTGGTCTGATAGCGACGAACGTGGTGTTTATAAAACTACCGATGGTGGAGCAAATTGGGAAAAAGTACTTTATGTAGATGAAGGCACGGGATGTGCCGATCTTACAATGGATCCTAATAATCCAAATGTATTATATGCCTCTATGTGGGAATTCAGACGTACTGGATGGTCATTCAATTCGGGTGGTGATAAAAGTGCGTTATACAAGTCTACCGATGGCGGCCAAACATGGAATAAGATACACAATGGATTTCCTGAAGGTAAACTTGGTCGGTTAGCCATTGCTGTGGCACCTTCAAACAGTAATGTACTTTATACAGTTATTGAAGCTGAAGAGGATACTCAAAAAGGCCTCTACAGAAGTAATGATGCCGGACAAAGCTGGACGCAATTAAACAATGATTTTGGTATTACAGTACGTCCATTTTACTTTTCTAGAATTACTGTTGATCCAAGAGATGAAGATGTGGTTGTTAAGGGTGGACTAACCGGTTCAATCTCGAGAGATGGTGGAAAAACCTTTAAGAATCTGGGTAATATGCATAGTGATATTCACGATATCATCTTTAGTATAAATGACTCCGATATCATGTACTGCGGTACTGATGGTGGTGTTTATCGTTCTTGGAATGGTGGTACTACAATGGAAATTGTTGAAAATCTTCCGTTGTCACAATTCTACCACATTAGTGTTGATAATGAAACGCCTTACAATGTTTATGGTGGTCTTCAAGATAATGGCTCATGGTATGGACCGTCATCTGCAGTTGGAGGTGTGAGAGCGCGCAACTGGAATTCTATTGGTGGCGGTGACGGATTTAGAGTATTACGTCATCCAACAAAGAAAATTATCTATTCAGAAATGCAAGGCGCAGCCAATGTTTGGCGTTATGATGCCGAAAACCAACTAATAAAGACCATACAACCGTTACCGCAAGAAGGTTATGATAAATTACGATTCAATTGGAATCCACCGATGGCGGTTAGTGACCATCAACCAGATCGTTTTTACATGGGAAGTCAATATCTACACCGTTCGGAAGATATGGGAGATACCTGGGAAATTATTTCTCCAGATCTCACCACTAACGATCCTGCAAAACAGCAACAAGAAGATTCCGGTGGATTATCAATGGATAATTCCGGTGCAGAGAATCATACAACCATTTTTACCATTGCCGAATCTCCAGTTGATGAAAATGTGATATGGGTAGGAACAGATGATGGTAATGTTCAAGTTTCACGAGATGGTGGGAAATCATGGACCAATACTATAGAGAATATTTCGGGATTGCCAGCCAATACTTGGGTATATCATATAGAAGCTAGTGTTCATGGTGCAGGTACAGCTTATGCAGTATTTGACGGGCACACAAAAGGTGATATGAAGCCTTATGCTTATAAAACTACTGATTATGGCCAAACATGGACCAATATTATAAGTGACGATGTTGAAATTTTTGCGCGTAACATCCAAGAGGATTATGAGAACGAGAATTTGCTCTATCTAGGTACCGAATTTGGACTGTATATTACATTAGATGGTGGTAACAACTGGAGTAAATTCACTAATAATATGCCATCAGTGGCTATCCACTTTATTGATTTGCAAAAGCAAACCAATGACCTTGTATTGGGGACTCATGGACGTGGTGTAATCATCATTGATGATATCTCTCCTTTACGTGAAATTGATGCCACTGTATTAAGTAAAAAAGTACATTTCTTTGAATCTAAACCATTTGTTATGAAAGATCAGGGTGGTTTTGCCAGTGGGTTTGGTTCCGAAACTCAATTTGTAGGAGCAAGTGCACCAGGTGGTGCTCAAATTAAATACCTACTCCCAAAACGTCATACTTTTGGTAAAATGACTATGGAAATTCAAGATTTGGATGGAAACAAGGTGACAACTATAAGTCCAGGTAAGGCTAAAGGTGTTAATATCGTGAATTGGAATTTTGCGACTAAAGTGCCAAAAGTAGCGAAAGGTAAAACCTTTAGTTTTGGTGGATTTACTGCACCACGTGTTATGGCAGGTGAATATAAGGCCGTATTAACCAAAGGGAAAGAAACCTTTGAAACGACCATCACTGTAGTTAATGACAAGAATAATGGGTTAACCGAAGACGAGATCGCCATGAAACATAAAACGACCATGAAATTGTTCGATATGACTCAAGAACTGGCCTATATGGTGTACGAATTGGATGCAATTTATGAAGCTGAAAAAGAATCTAACAAAAAAACGGCTGACGCATTATATGCTTTAAAAGAAACATTAGTTATCACTACAGGAGATAATTATGTAGGTTCTGCCGAGCCGCAATTGCGTGAAAAGATGGCTGATCTTTACAGCAAACTGGCTGGTGGATATGATAAACCTTCCAATGCCGAATTAGAAAGTTTAAAGGTCATTGAGAATCGATTCAACAAGGCAAAAGCCGATTTTGAAAAACTGAAGAAAAAAGTAAAAGCGGATGACCTTGCTTTAAAAACGTTTGAAGAGTTTGTTGAAGAATAATAAAATACAACATACTGGAAAAGAGCTGATTTACTTCAGCTCTTTTTTTTATGTTAATAACCTGGTTAAAAATTAAATCAATCTCAATAGTCAACGACATTGATTATGCATATTTTTATGTACAAATCTTTCCGTTATGAACACGAGAGCCTACAACCTCAAGTCCATTAGACCCGAATTTCCATCCAATATTGTGAACTCCAAAATGAGTGATGATGAGCGCTTTCAAAATATTGTATTGCGACCAGTTGTCAAGCTTCAACATGAATTATTAGTTGCTGCATTTAGAAACTATATCGTAAAGCATAAAAGTGTTTTTTATGAATTGTCACTTGAAAAGCGAATCGATTATATAGAGAACGCTATTCAAAAAGACATGAAATTCAGAAATTCACTTAAAGGCATGGTCATTGGGATGTTCACGGTTGAAGAGTATAATCTCTATATTCAAAACTCATCGGCATTGAACAAACGCATGATGACCATAGTAAAAGACAGACTACTGAGTCATATTCAATTGTTTGAGAAACCTGAAATTCTCACGGCAGTTTAAATTTTATTAATTCTTTAACAAATGGGAATTAAATTTTGATTAATTTTGGAACGTTCATTTCATTAAAATGCCAAGAGTAGAAGATTTTGTTCGAGAAGACGTATTGAAAAAAATGGTACTTGTATTCCATGAAAAAGGATACAACGCTACCTCTATGCAAGATTTAGTTGACGCATCCCAGTTAAATAGATCGAGCATTTACAATTCTTTCGGAAATAAATTATCAATATTTCTAGAATGTTTAAGGATGTATCAAGGGTATCTTACTCGAGAAACATCTTCTATATTAATGCAATCCTCCAATTCTTTTGACGCCATAAGTTCGATCTTTAACCTTTTCTACGGTTATACCGTTGCTGACAAGGATAATAAAGGATGCCTACTTTCTAATTGCGTGTCAGAAATGGCAAATCAGAACAATCAGATTACTACCTTTTTAAAGCATCATCAAAACGCAATGTTAGGTTTGTTTGAAGATTTGATTTACCAAGGACAACAGTCTGGTGAGATCAATAAAAATATGACGCATAAGGCCTATGCGGCTTATCTTTATTCATCTATTCAGGGTTTAAGAAATGTTGGGATTTTATTGAACGATAAACGCAAATTAAAGAGTATTATTGATATAACTCTTGAAAACTTAAAATAATTTTTTTTAACTTATTTTGAAACGAACATTTCAAAAAAACAAACAATTTAGACATGAGTAAACTAAAAAACAAAGTAGTAGTAATTACAGGTGCCAATAGTGGAATAGGCTTAGCCTCAGCAAAACTTTATCTGAAGGAAGGCGCCAAAGTTGTATTATCAGGAAGAAGACAAGAAGCATTAGATGAAGCAACTAAGGAACTTGAAGGCAATTTTATCACGGTACTCGCCGATGTTTCAAAACCTGAAGACAACAAATATCTAATAGAAGAAGCCGTTAAGGCATTTGGAAACATAGATGTTCTATTTCTAAATGCAGGAGTAGCTTTTCCTACACCTTCAACCGATATTTCACTAGAACATTATAATACAACAATGGACATTAATGTCAAAGGGCCAATCTTTGCAGTTAAGGAAGCACTACCATACATCAATGATGGTGGTACAATTTTATTTACCAATTCCATAGTACATCAAAAGGGCTTTGAAGGCATGGGCGTATATTCGGCTAGTAAAGGGGCGTTAAGAGCATTTGCTCGTGTCTTGGCTTCCGAAGTGAAATCACGCAATATTCGCGTTAATTCCATTGCCCCTGGACCAATTGCAACGCCTATATATGAAAAAATGGATTTACCAGAAGAGGTGGTAGAAGAAATGGGTAAAGGTTTCGCTTCACAAGTACCTCTTGGACGATTTGGTACCTCAGAAGAAATCGCCAATGTTGCTTTATTTCTCGCATCAGATGATGCATCATATATCAATGGTGTAGAG
>CAYZKX010000163.1:0-5810 GCA_964479055.1 uncultured Flavobacteriaceae bacterium | reverse complement strand
CTTATATAAATAACCAACGGAATTGTGAAAACCAACCAGATGACCCAACTTTTTATTTGTGTTTGAAGAATACCTAAAAATGTAGCTTCGTCAGATAAATTATACCTGTTTATATAGTATAGTTGTTGTAAGGCTTCAAAAGTAACTGCAATAATCAAAATGCAAAAAATGATCAATAGACTCTTCTTTTTTTCGGAAAGATTTTTTAATTGTGAAAACATAGAGTTTATTTTTTTGGCACATATACCTTAGATGAATCTTGTAATAGAGCATTCAATTGTTCTAATTCATCCTGTTGCAATAACCTGTATTTACCAATTGGCGTATCCAATTTAATATTCATAATACGAACACGTTGTAAGCGCGTTACATTGTAATTTAGATAATCACACATCCGTCTAATTTGCCTATTCAATCCTTGAGTAAGTATGATCTTAAAAGTGTTTTTGTTCAATTTCTCAACATGACATTTCTTGGTAACCGTATCAAGAATGGGAATGCCTTGCGACATTCTGTTTATAAACGTTTGAGAAATCGGTTTGTCAACGGTAACGATATATTCCTTTTCATGGTTATTACTGGCGCGTAATATTTTGTTTACAATATCGCCGTCATCAGTAAGTAATATCAATCCTTCACTGGCCTTATCCAAACGCCCTATAGGGAATATGCGCTTGGGATAATTGATGTAATCGATAATGTTGTCTTTTTCAACTTTGGTATCAGTGGTGCACACAATACCTACAGGTTTGTTAAAAGTGAGATAAACAAACTCCTCTTTTTTGGCTTTAATGATTTCACCATCAACGGCAACAACATCCTGAGGCGAGACTTTTGTACCCAATTCAGGTATTGTCCCATTTATAGTAACGCGCCCTTGATCTATTAGCTTATCAGCGGCACGACGCGAGCAATATCCAGCTTCACTCAAAAATTTATTAAGACGAACTTGATTTTCAGTCATGTTATAAAAATACAATAATCATCAGGCATTAATAAAGTGCAATAACTTTTCATTAACACTCTTATCTTTTAAACTATGATCAGAGTTTTCGGAAGCAAAAAGCTCAGAACCTTTTATATGGTGATGCAATAAAATGGCATCATCAAAAGGTATTACGGGATCGTTCTTATCATGAATAATAAGGGTATCACATATTATTTTATCAGCAAATTGCTCTATAGTATAATAATCGGGATAATGACCAAAGCGTTCCTTGATAAGTTCAGAAGTAGCTTGTTCAATCCTTTGATTGTAGTTCATCATATTAATGTAGCGTTTGAAAACACCGCGAAAATGTGCCGGTGAACCTAACATTACTAATTTATCTACTGATTGAGATACATTTTGATGCATGCAAAAGATAGTTGATAATCCCCCAACCGAATGACCAATTATGATCTCAGGCTGATACTTTTTAATCACATGATTAATAAATTCAGCATACAAAATGGCATTAAATTCTGTGCTGCCACTTTTTCCGTGAGCGGGAGCATCCAATGCCACAATAGTATGATTTTGTGCTTTTAGTAATTTTATTAAATCGTGCCATCTAGTGGCATTACTTTCCCAACCATGAGCCAATAAAATGGTTTTGTTTGTGCCTACCCATCTGTAAGTCGCAATGGTATGATCATTTAATGTCAGCGCATCGTAAAATGCTGATTCGATAACCGGAATTTGCTGATCGGTAAGTCGGCCTTTACGCGGTGTCGAAAATAATTTAATGGCATAGCTAGCGGCGGCTTTTGGAGCAAATAGACCAATCGTGTTGATCGATGCACCTATGAATCGAATTAGAAGCTTCTCCATTTAATCTTCCCTATTGACAGCATCCATTGAAAACGCTGGAATACATATGGCAAGATATTCGCAAGGTTCAGTAAAGGGATTGGAATATTGAACCCGTACATTACTATGAACTTTTATAGATTCGCCAGCATTGAGAACAATCACTTCATCATTTATGATAAACTGCTTTTTTCCTTTAATGATATACGTGTACTCCTCAAACGTAGGCGTTTGAAAAGGTTCACTCCAACCGGGAGGAGCGATCATATGGGCAATACTAATAGCAGAATTACCATCAGTAGCATTACCAAAATGTTCTTCAATTAATTTACCATCATCAGTTGGAACAATAAAAGGTGATTTTTGGATTGTATATGATTTCATGTTTAATACCAGTGTAAATAGAATGTTTTAATCTTGGCCTTATCAGGAATTTGAATGGGGTCTATCTTTAACTTCATGTCATAACGCATATTTGAGGGTAATTCTTCCTTGTCTATTACAAAATGGGCATTGATCTCATTAACTACTACAATTACATTCTTAATTGTATTTTGAATTGAAGATACTTTGTAATTGGAGCGAATATCGAGATAGGTAGAAAAGACAGATACACCATTGCTTGTTGCAAACCGACTATCGATAACTTTAATACTCTTGATGGTCGATGTAGAGTCATTCACTTTAAAAGGTGTCAACGTTAACAAATGACTGCCACCTTTTTCGTAAATCTCCAAATCCTCCACCGAACTTGTGAATTGGCCATCATTCTCATAGTTCACTATAGAATCATTGGCAAATAAGCGCTTTATTTCTTTCACTTGAGTTGAATCAGTTAAATACCCAATACTGTGTTTTGTAATCAAATTAGGATTGTTCTCTTTTTGGCAAGCACCAAGAACAAATAACATAATAGTAAGAATAAGACAATTGCGATACTTCATAATAGGAGTTGAAATTATTTAGCCACTTTTTTCAATATACCAAATACTGCACGAATAAAAGTTGCACTGGTCAAAACTTTTACAATTGGATTCATTCGTTTATATCCACCTGAAGATGATCGTTTTTTGCTGTGTTGCTTTTCTTTTTCCCGTTGTTCACGTTCCTCTTCCTGTTCGCGTAATGCTTCAGCCTTCTTAATTTTTTCGTTCAGAATTTCATAGGCACTTTCTCTATCAATTTCTTCATTGTATTTCAAGACCAGTTTTGAGCTGTCCAAAAGTGCATTTAATTCGGCTTTTGTGAGCACATCCATTCTACTCATAGGTGCACGCATCAATGTCGCTGCTAATGGCGAGGGTCTTCCTTTTTCATCCAAAGCTGAGACCAATGCTTCACCTATACCTAATGATGTTAACACTTCGGTAGTATCGTAATAATCGGTATCTGGGTAATTTTGAGCGGTGAGCTTAATAGCTTTTCTGTCTTTAGCCGTGAAGGCTCTTAAAGCGTGTTGAACTTTTAATCCTAATTGACTTAATACGGCATCAGGGACATCAGTAGGATTTTGAGTTACAAAATAGAGGCCTATTCCTTTACTACGTATGAGTTTCACAATACTCTCTATTTGGTCTAATAAAGCATCAGAGGCTTCATTAAAAATGAGGTGGGCTTCATCGATAAACATTATAAGTTCTGGTCTATCGCTGTCTCCTTGTTCAGGAAAGGTCTCATAAATTTCGGCAAGTAGGCTCAGCATAAACGTGGAAAAAAGTTTTGGTCTATCTTGAATATCAGTCAATCGAATGATATTGATATAACCACGTCCATCTCTTGTTGTTCTAGTCAAATCCTCCACATCAAAACTCTTTTCTCCAAAAAACAACTCTGCACCTTGTTGCTCTAGTTCGACAATCTTTCTTAGTATGGCGCCTGTTGAAGCGGTTGATATGCGGCCATAGGCTTCTTCAAATTCTTTCTTGCCTTCTCCAGTCGCATATTGCAATATCTTTTTAAAATCTTTTAGATCTAAGAGGGGTAGTTTATGGTCATCACAATACTTAAATACCACCGCAATAATACCAGCTTGTGTTTCCGAAACATTTAAAATGCGTGAGATTAATACAGGGCCAAACTCGCTTACTGTGGCTCTCAAGCGTACTCCGTCCTGATCAGACAGTGATAAGATCTCTACAGGAAAAGCCTGAGGGTTAAATGGTAATCCAATTTTGTCATGACGTTCATCAATTTTGGGATGGCCAGGGCTGGGTTGCGCTAAACCACTCAAATCCCCTTTAATGTCCATTAATAAAACAGGAATCCCTTGGTCACTTAGATTTTCTGCAAGCACCTGTAATGTTTTAGTTTTGCCTGTTCCAGTAGCACCAGCAATCAAACCGTGTCTATTCATGGTTTTTAGTGGTACGTTGACATAGGCATGTGTCACCGTTTCACCGTCAAGCATACCTGCACCTAATGTTATATAATCGCCCTTAAACAGATAACCTTTTTCTATAGTTTCCTTAAATTGATCACGCTTGTTCATTACAGAAAATTTCCATAAAAATAATGTAATTTTAAGTGACATTAAATTTTTTTATTGGTTAAAAATGATGCTCTTACAGAATCGATCCTATTTTAAAACGTATCTTTGGCAACTATGTTAAAATGGGAAATTCAAGAGCTGGTCAAAAAGGGAGAAATGCTTCCTTTAATGGAAGAATTCTATACCATACAAGGGGAAGGGTTTCATAAGGGAACGGCTGCATATTTTGTGCGCATTGGTGGATGCGATGTTGGTTGTCATTGGTGCGATGTAAAGGAAAGTTGGATAGCCGAATTACACCCTCCTACCGAAACGAGCAAAATAGTTGAGAACGCCACAAAGTATAGTGATACTGTTGTAGTAACTGGAGGTGAGCCACTAACATGGGATATGGATGTTTTAACGAAGGGACTTAAAGAAAAGGGGTTAAAGGTTCATATTGAAACATCGGGAGCTTATGCATTAAGCGGTCAATGGGATTGGATTTGCTTATCACCCAAAAAAGTGAAACTTCCAGTTCAAGATATCTACAAAAAGGCCAATGAACTAAAAATGATCATTTACAACAAAGATGATTTTCGTTTTGCTGAAGAGCAAGCCGCTCAAGTATCTCATAACTGTTTATTATATCTTCAACCAGAATGGAGTAAACGTGAAAAGATGATGCCTTTAATTGTTGATTATGTTATGGCCAATCCCAAGTGGAAGGTGTCATTACAAACCCATAAGTATTTAAATATACCATAAAAAAATCCAGACCATAAATGTCTGGATTTTATAATTATAAAGAAGTGTGACTTATTGCATTGGTACAGCAACACGAACGTTACCCCAACCTAAATGCATAGCGCCATCACCATCAAATGCTATTGCAAATGCCTCAATAGACTCGTCGCTTGTAGTTGCTTTTACTGGAATTCGAGCAACTTCGGTGTCTTCATTATAACCATATACACCACCACCCCAAACGTTAATTGTTGAGTTTAATACAATGGTCCACTCGCTTTCTCCTGGAATAGTTAGCATGGAGTAAGTACCAGCTTTGATTGGTGTACCACCTATAGTCATATCTTTGTATAGCGTAATTTCAGTTCCTTCATTGGCACCAGTTCGCCACATTTTACCATTTGGCGCTAATTGATCTAAAGAGCGTCCTTTTAGTTGTGGTCTACTGTATACAACTTTTACAACAGGTGGCGCGTTACGAGAAGTTCTATAAACTGCGGCATCCATTGGGCTTTTATCTAATTCAGGAAATTTTTGAGCATTTACATTGGTCGTTAATAATACAGCAAAAGCAAATATTACTGTGGTTAGAATTGTTGATTTTTTCATAATAGTTATTGAATTTTTGTTTTGTTAAAAATATAGATTGAACAATCAAAAAGTCGAAAAATCTTGTTAAACTTTACAACTCTAACTAATATCCTAAATAATTTCAAATTTGAATTACTAAAACTAGTTAATATTCATTTTTTTATTATAAATATTAACTAATATGTTTCTATAGGTTTACTATTATAAATTAAT
>CAYZKX010000162.1:0-5876 GCA_964479055.1 uncultured Flavobacteriaceae bacterium | reverse complement strand
ATTAATACCATCACCTCTAAGGCGCTCTGCATCATTTTGATAATAGGCGTCCAAGGCTTCTCGTGACTTGGCTCTATATTGAACCGAATAGGTGGTTCCACCCATTTCTTCATCGACGAGTACTTTGGTGAGTTTAGCTTCGGTGAATTTACCCGTTGCCAATACTTGCGGAATATGTTCTTTGATCCATATTAGCCATTCTTGGTGTATACTGTCATCAACATTAATAGTAACGTTGTATATTATCATAGAAAACTAATCTTAATTAATATTGTCACCCCTTATAGCCCTGTACTTTTTGCGGGCTTCCACAAAGTAGATACTATCAGCATGGTCAAATATGATACGTTCGTATAGCGGCTGGGCTTTCTCAGGTTGCCCTAAATGATCATTATAAATTTCGGCTAATGCAAAATAAGCGTCGTCAGCCAAAATATCTTCTTTGAAGTCGGCTATGATTCGCAAATAATTGGCCTCTGCTTTGTCGAATTGTTTCTTCTGCTCAAATAACTGAGCTTGCTTAAGCAAAGCCTGATCTACAATGGTTTCTGTTTTGTGATTTTGAAGCACTTGATCTAAAAGTTCAATGGCCTCATCGGTTTTATTCTGATACGCATAAAGGTCGGCCTTGGCATAGGTTTTTAATGCCGTTTGACTGGAGTCTTCAAATTTATTATCGGATATCAGAAGTTTCAGATCTAAGGCATCATTTGCAATTAATTGCGAAGTTGATGACTTCAAAACTTTTAACTGTGATTCGGCCCAATCAAAATCACCTTTATAATAACTGGCTTTAGCGACCTTAAAGCGAGCCTCCTGCGATAACGTACTATTTTTAAGCATTTTTTGGATCTGGGAGTAGTAGATCAATGCTTCGTTGAACTTTTCCTGAAACACTAAAATATCGCCTAGTTTCATTTTTACTTTAGCCTCTTGATGCTTAGCCAGTTGGTTTTTGAGCGACTCTTTTAAAAAATTAGATGCTTCAACCGGTTGATTTTTATAAAACGCCACAAAGTGGGCATATGATAATTGGAGATTTATAGTTTGAGCCTGCTTACCAAATTCATTAAATAAGGCCTGGTATTTAGCATCTACCCCTTCATAATCTTTATTTTCAGAATACTTAATATCCAACTCTACCAGGTTTTCATGGGCTTCAAGAACCACGTCTAGTTCATACGAATTGGCAATGACATAATGAAGCACTTCGGCAGCTGTTTCACTTTCTTCTTCGTCAATGGCAATGTAAGCTAGGTCCAAAACCCCTTGCAATTCCTGATTACGTTTATGAATGGCTTTTTCCTGAGCAAAGGCTTTTTTATAATCATGTTGCTGAATAAACAACCAGCTTAACATTTCATTCCAAAGCACATTAGGACTAGACTGTATTTTTTTAAGAAGGACTTGACGCAACAATTGATTGTTGGGATCATTCCCATCCTCGGTGATGTATTCGCTAAAGATGCGCTTCGCATAATTGATATAGGAATTGTTAAATTCAACAAAATTGACGTAACTACTAAACATCTTTTCAACCTTACCTTGTTCGCCATAAATTCTAGCCAACTGCATATGGTAGTTACTTTCAGGACGGAAAACCATGGCGCGTTCATACACTTCGGCTGCGTAATCTAACAAAGCATGTTTTTCAAAAGTGCTGGCAACATTATAAGCAAATACTGGTCGTTCTTCTAATTTTACTTTAGCCATTTCATAGCATTCTTTGGCCTTGTCATCATTTTCTTTGAGATGGTAATTATGTCCTAATTCCACCAAGTATTGCGGATTTCCGTTTTTTGCAATGCGCTCTAATAACATCTGCTCTGCCACATCCAATCGTTCCAGTTGTTGATTGATCTCCACAATCTTCATGAAGTAATTCCCATTCCCTTTGTTGGCTTCATACAATTTTTCATAAGAAAGCAAGGCTTTTTCAAATTGACCTTTGTCAAAATAGTCCTTAGCTAACCGTTCAGATTGTGCAGAAAGGTTAAAAGTGAATAACAAGATGACTATAAGTAGTACTGTTCTCATGATTTTGGAAGATGTAACGTTATTGCCAATTTTTAACGCTATATCTTGTAAAGATACTAATGTGTGAACTTAAAAGTGCAAATATTATTATAAAAAACCCAGACGTTAGACGTCTGGGTTCACCTTCAAAATAAATGTGCTATTAATCAAATTATTTCAAATGATTCAATTATCCTGAATGGGTGTGTTCTATAAGTATTCTAATGATGTTTACAATTGAGGCATGTTTTATAATAAAACTTTGCTTACTAGCATCACCAATGTAATAAGCAATACAATGCGTTTAACAGTCTTCATAACAGTAGGTTAATAGTTATTGAACAGTAAACTTCAAAAAAAAAGTTCTGAATTCAAAAAAAAAAGGCAAAAAATCGTTGAACAGCGTGTTTTTTTCACACTTTATCGATAAAACAGCATGTTTTTACCTCAATTGAGAAAGTATTTTCTTACTTTTCTAGGTAATCTTTGCAAAGCCTGTATATGGAACCAAAATTTCGGGTATATCTATGCCGTCTTCGGTTTGATAGTTTTCCAGAATTCCTGCCACTACTCGTGGTAATGCTAACGAGCTACCATTTAAAGTATGAGCCAACTGACTTTTACCATCACTATTTTTAAATCGCAATTTCAAACGATTGGCCTGATAGGTCTCAAAATTGGATACTGAAGATATTTCTAACCATCGTTCCTGCGCTGTTGAATACACTTCAAAGTCATAGGTCAGCGCAGAGGTAAAGCCCAGGTCTCCACCACATAACTTTAATATACGATAAGGTAATTTCAATTCTTGTAGCAAGACTTTAACATGTTCGACCATTTCATCTAAGGCCTGATATGAACGATCTGGATGCTCTATTCTTAAGATCTCAACCTTATCAAATTGATGTAATCTATTAAGTCCCCTTACATGAGCGCCATAACTTCCAGCTTCACGCCTAAAGCATGGTGTGTATCCTGTTAAGGCTTTGGGTAATTCGCTTTCCTGTAAAAGTTCATTTCTAAATATGTTGGTGGCAGGCACTTCGGCAGTTGGTATCAAATACAGCTTATCAGCAGTAACCTCATACATCTGCCCTTCTTTGTCTGGAAGTTGTCCTGTACCAAAACCTGAAGCTTCGTTGACAAGATGAGGAACCTGCACTTCCTGATAGCCAGCCTGAGTATTCTTGTCTAAAAAATAAGAAATCAAAGCACGTTGTAATTTGGCGCCTTTTCCTTTATAAACCGGAAAACCAGCACCTGTAATCTTATTACCCAATTCAAAATCTATAATATCGTATTTCTTGGCTAACTCCCAATGTGGCAACGGATTATTGAGATTTGGAATATCTCCTTCACGATAAACTTCTTCATTATCCTCATCAGTATTCCCCTTTGGGACCAATTCATGAGGTACATTTGGAATGGTATATAAAAGCTCCTGTAACTTATCGGATGTCTGATTCAACGCGTCACTAAGAGATTTACTGTCTTCCTTTAAGGCTGTAGTTTTCTCCTTTAAAAGATTGGCTTTTTGTGCTTCACCAGACTTGAACAACATGCCAATTTCTTTTGACATCTTATTAGATTCGGCTAATACATTATCCAGTTTAGTTTGAATTTCTCGTCGTTGTTCGTCTAATTCAAGTACCTCATTGATTTGTGCCGAGGCATCAAGATTACGTTTGGTGAGGCGTTCAATAACCAGATCTTTGTGATCTCTTATAAATGGTACTTGTAACATAGGGTAATTTTTTACGGCACAAATTTAAGATTTTGGAATGGGAAATTAATCTAAATCAGAAGGTAAAATCCAATCACTGTGTTTAAAGGCATTCCATTCTACCGTGGACAGATCAACATCTGAATCGATTAACTTTTTATATGGTCTTCTATTCACACTAACGCTTGCCCTTACATGTACTGCGACGTCTAGACCTTTTGCTTCATATTCCCTTTTCAATATTTGAGCAAACTGCCAAATCGCATCAGGGTGTGTATTGATCAAACGTTTTTGTTTGCTTGTGAGATAGTCATTCAACTTAACGGTCCATTTGTTTCCTGAAGTTTTGTCTACAATCTCAAACGTAGTACGTCCTGTTTTAGAGCGCAGCATCATTCGCCAAGATAAGCGATGTCCTTCCTCGGTCCATAATACCTTGTCCGGTATAAAATTATGCCTTAGTGGTAAGGCTAATTGAATTAGGAAATAGATGCCTAGTACACCTACTATAAGGCCACGTTTTTGAGGGACTTTTACTTCGTTGTCTACATATAATGGCTTTTTCTTTAAAAAGATATTCCTAATGGTCTTGGGCTCAAAAAAGAACACCGTAAATGCCAACGCCATGTACGGAAACACTCCAACTTGAAACACGATGGAATTGAACATATGAAAGAAAATCGAAGCAAAAAAGGCATACTTTCTAGTTGGTTTGTACAATAAAAAAGGAATGACCAAACCATCATATAAAATACCACCATAAGCTATAAAATAATGGGCCATTTGTGTTTGTAACAAATCACCAATCAAATAGTAATGCTCTTTGGCTTGCATAAAAATTTTGATCACTGTAGTGTCCAGCCAATCAGGATATAATTTGGCAATAGTACCATAAACATACACGCAAGTAACTTGTAAAATAATAAACAAACCACACCATCTTGGCATACTATGTCTAACAATCTCTGGGTTTTTTCTAGCATCTATAGAAGCATATCTGTGTGCGGGTAAAAATGCCATAGCCCAGCACAATAGAACCATAAGATAATAGTGATTGTTATAGGACGACTTTTGAGCGAAGTAGGAAATAGACCAAAAAATGGCATAAGCAAACATACTGAATCGGTACTTGTATCCAATCATAACCATGACACCCAATATGCCCATGATGGCATAATGTGCATACATATACTCCCCTACAAATATTTGCAGCCAATCAAAGCCTATGAAATTAAATGTGAATTGAGGTTCTACAAAAGCACGTTTAACCCAACCTGTTAGAATAGCACCAAAACCTTCGGCCGCTAATAAAAATCCAAAAAAGAATCGAAATACAATAAGGGCACTATTGTCAATATGTTTAAACAACCATCTATTGAGCATTGTAGTAAGATATAAAGTTTAATGAATCTTCCCTATCGTTTTGCAATTGTTTTTTCAAGTCTTCTAAAGTATCAAATTTTTGTTCATCACGCAGGCGTTCAAGTATTTCAATCTTGAGTTGTTTATCGTAAAGAGTTGCATCCATATCAAAAAAGTGAATCTCGATAAATTGCTTATTGGAATTGGACACTGTTGGTTTAGTACCTATATTCATCATTCCATATACACGCCTGTCATTTACCTGTGAACGCACTACATAAACACCATTTTTAGGTATGAGCTTATACGACTCATTGATGTGAAGATTGGCCGTTGGAAAACTGAGTTGTTTACCTAATCCTTGACCTTTAACAACGGTACCTGTGAGCATGAAGTTATACCCTAAATAGGTATTGGCAGTATTAAGATCTCCTGAAAGCAGTGCATTTCTAATTTTTGTGGAGCTTATGGCCACTTCATTTATTTCTTCGGCTGAAATTTCAAGGACTTCAAAGTCATAGGTTTCTCCAAATTCTTTAAGATCGTCAATATTCGCAGCACGATTTCGACCAAAATGATGATCATATCCTATGATGATATATTTGGTTTTTAAGGTATTGACCAAAATATCACGCACAAATTCCAAAGCTGAGAGTCTAGAAAATTCCTGAGTGAACTCTTTAACAACCAACTGGTCTATACCAAAAGATTTGAAAAGATCAGATTTTTCATCTATGGTCTTAATTAATGTAATACTGACATCCTTTTGTAATAC
>CAYZKX010000161.1:0-5904 GCA_964479055.1 uncultured Flavobacteriaceae bacterium | reverse complement strand
ATTTTTCAATTGTTTGAAGGTAGTGAGCCTATAGATTTATTAACGGTATCTACGCAATTAAAGAAGAATGGCAAGCTTGAAATGGTTGGGGGCGACTTTTATCTAATTTCCTTAACCCAAAAAGTGTCTTCGTCAGCACATATTGAATTTCATGCTCGTATTATACTTCAAAAATTTATACAACGCAGTCTCATTAAAATTTCTAATGAAATCATTGAAGACTCTTACGATGAAACCAAGGATGTTTTTGATCTTTTAGACCATGCAGAAGCCAAACTCTATGATGTCACTCAAGGTAATATCAAAAAGACATCCGAAACGGCGCAGAGTTTGGTGATTCAGGCTAAGAAAAAGATTGAAGATATTTCAAATAAAGAGGGATTGAGTGGGATTCCATCAGGATTTGACAAATTGGACAAACTTACCTCAGGTTGGCAACAAAGTGATCTTGTAATTATTGCGGGACGTCCAGGTATGGGTAAAACGGCTTTTACATTATCGATGGCCCGAAATATTGCGGTGAACCAAAATATAGCAGTCGCGTTTTTCTCATTAGAGATGTCATCTGTTCAGTTAATTACAAGATTGATCTCTAGTGAAACCGGATTATCTTCTGAAAAACTACGTACAGGACGCCTACAAGAACACGAATGGAAACAATTGAATATTAAGGTTAAAGGTTTAGAAAAGGCACCACTTTTTATTGATGATACGCCATCACTTTCCATTTTTGATTTGCGGGCAAAGGCTAGACGATTAAAATCGCAACACGATATACAACTTATTATTATTGATTACTTGCAGTTAATGACTACAGGTGGCTCGCAAAAAGGTGGCAATAGAGAGCAAGAGATCTCCATGATTTCGCGTAATTTAAAAGCGTTGGCGAAGGAACTGAATGTTCCGGTATTGGCACTATCTCAATTATCACGTGCAGTCGAAACTCGTGGTGGTAGTAAACGGCCTTTATTGTCTGACTTGCGTGAATCTGGAGCGATTGAGCAAGATGCAGATATAGTGTCGTTTATTTATAGACCTGAATATTATAAGATCGATGAATGGGATGACGAGGAACATACACCTACTGAAAATCAAGCCGAATTCATCGTAGCCAAGCATCGTAATGGTGGATTGGATAACATCAGGCTGCGCTTTGTTAAGGAATTGGGTCGTTTTGAGAATTTAGATAGTTTTGATTCTCCATTCGAATTTCATAGTAAAATGAATGCTGCCGCCAATGACGATACGTTTAAACCTGACGCCTATCCAACAACCGACGAAGCTTTCGATTCTCCGGAACAAGAGGATGATGATGTGCCATTCTAATGAGTTCATCTAAAATTATCTTAAAATCGATTGGTAGGCGTATATTTTGACTATCTTTCGTTTATGAAACGTCTATTCCTCATAATCTTACTGTGTTTTAGCGTAAATGCGTTTGCATCCTACATTCTTATTCCTATGGATGCTGATAGTCAGAAAAATCACTTGAAAGCCTACGGAATCACATATTGGACCTTAGAGAAACAACAAAAGGTGAAATGGCTATTGAATTACCGAGGCGGCTCTTTTTTGTTGCCGGACTTTGAAGAGATACAAAAAGAATGTCAAATACGTGGCGTTTCCTATGAAGTGATTAGCAGCTCTGAAGCCGAACGTATTCTTTTGGAGATAAGCAGCCCTAGTAAGAATATGGAAGCTGTAGTACTTGAAAAAGCACCTAAGATTGCAGTTTATACACCTTATGGTAAACAGCCATGGGATGATGCTGTGACCATGGTTTTAACCTATGCAGAGATACCTTATGATACTGTTTATGATAAAGAAGTGCTAAATGATGCGCTTTTACTATATGATTGGTTGCATTTGCACCATGAAGATTTTACAGGCCAATATGGCAAATTCTATCGTACATACCGTAGTGCAGCCTGGTATATAAAAGAAAAGAAAGATGCCGAAGCTCTAGCTGCTGAGTTGGGATATGACAAGGTTTCACAAGCTAAATTGGATGTATCACTAAAAATACGCGATTATGTTGTGGGTGGCGGTTTTATGTTTGCCATGTGCAGTGCCACTGATAGTTTTGACATAACTTTAGCCGCTGAAGGTATAGATATTTGTGAGCCAATGTTTGATGGTGATGGCAGTGACCCTGGTTATCAAAATAAGATCGATTACAGTAAAACTTTGGCGTTTACCGATTTTATTCTGGAGCGGAGTCCATATGTCTATGAATTCTCATCTATTGATATGACTCAAAAACGTAAGATTCCAAAAACGACTGATTATTTTAGTTTGATGGACTTTTCGGCGAAGTGGGATCCTGTGCCAACCATGTTGTGTCAAAATCATACTGCTTTGGTTAAAGGTTTTATGGGTCAAACAACGTCCTTCACGAGGGATGAAATTAAGTCCAATGTTTTAATCATGGGAGAGAATAAAACCAATGGTGAGGCTAAATATATTCATGGGATTAAGGGCAAAGGCTTTTTTACATTTTATGGCGGTCATGATCCCGAAGACTATACACATAGAGTAGGAGACCCTAAAACGGAATTAGATTTGCATCCTACCTCGCCGGGTTACCGATTGATTCTCAATAACGTTTTGTTTCCTGCAGCCAGAAAGAAAAAGCAAAAAACTTGAATGCAATGAAGTTTTTTCAAAAAGAAATTTCACTATCACCTTATTCGAGAGGGTTTCATATCATCACACAAAAGGTTATAGCAGCGGTACCTGAACTTTCAGAAATTGAAATTGGTCAGCTTCATGTATTTATTAAGCACACTTCAGCGAGTTTGACCATAAATGAAAATGCCGATCCTACGGTACGAGTAGATTTTGAGTCTCACATCAATTCCTTAGTGCCTGAAAACTTACCATATTACAAACATACTATTGAAGGGCCTGATGATATGCCAGCACATATTAAAGCCTCATTAATGGGATCTAGTGTATCAATTCCTATTTCTAATGGAAGATTAAATTTGGGAATATGGCAGGGCATCTTTTTATGTGAACATAGAGATCGCGCTAGATCTCGCAGTCTAGTTATCACAGCATTCGGGAATTAAATTAGCCCTATACCCAAGGCCACTGAAATGAGTATCAACAATACGGCTACTAGTTTTTGAATAAAATCGAGCGTCACTTTTTTAAGTAATCTATTTCCAAGTATTGCACCAATTATTGCAGCTAGTGTTGCGCTAATGAGTAAAGGTAATTGATCACCAAGATCAGCATCCTTGAATCGTGAAGCATAAACTGAAAGCCGGGTAAAGTCTACAAAGCATGAAATAACTACTGCTGTTGCAATGAAGGCTTCTTTTGTAAGGCCAGCATTAATTAAGAAAGCTGTTCGTAAAGCACCTTGATGACCAGAGAGGCCACCAAAAAAGCCGCTTAATATCCCACCAAAGGGGAGGTGTTTTTTATCAAACTTGAGTTTCTTAATCCAGGGTAACAATTCAATTATGGCAAACACTATTAAAATGATCGAAATTATCAACTTCACAGGTGTGATCTCGAATAAATGATTATTAATGGTGTATGAATACCAGGCTTGTTTATCTGAAATTTGGATTAAAACAAATGCACCTATAAAGGCAGATACTACAGCAGGAATACCAAAATAGAGTAAAACATTTTTATTCGCATTTTGGCCTACCAGCCCAAGTTTAAAAATGTTGTTGAAAAAATGAACGATACCTGTTAAGGCGATGGCTACATCAACTGGAAAAAATAGAGCAAATACTGGTAACAATATAGTGCCTAATCCAAATCCTGAGAAAAAGGTTAAAATGGAGGCTATAAAAGCGACTGTACAAATTACAATGTACTCCATTTAAAGTGCTTTAGTTGATTAAGGTTAATAATGGCGTTAAATTAAAAATAATAAAGTTTTAAGTAAAGTTTTAATATGATAATCCATCAATTATATATTACTTGAATGATTACTACAGTTCGCCCCTCGATCTCTACCCCAAACACATAACCCTCTTTTTCTTTTTGCCACACGCCATTTTGCTCAATGCGTGGTGTAAAATTGGAATAAGTACGTCTGGCAGTGGGGCTAATTAATCGTACAATATCACCAACTTGTTGTACAGCCTTTGTAACGTCATTATTGGAATTAGGACGCCATATTGTTTGAACGATCTGATCTTCGATATACGCGGTTTGGTCAGATGTACGCCCAGCATATAACCAGCCACGTGTACCCAATTGATTTAAGCTGTGAATAGCTTGATCATATTTAGGATGGGTACTACCATGTTTTTTAATAAAAGCCAAATAGCCTTCAAAATTATGTTGTTCAATAACTGTACTCCATTCACTAATATTTGATTGACTATCAGTGACTGTCGAAGGAGATTCGTTAGATGCTGCAGTTTCTTCTTGCACCTGAGATTCAGATATAGTACTGGATTGCTTATTTAATATACTGTCAGATTCTTTTTCAAGCGTGGCAATTTTTTCTTGTTGCGTTTCAACTGTTGATTTTAAGTCTTTAGTCTGCGTAAAACTGTAGCCTATGTAAGCTAAAACCAAACCAATTAATACGCCAATTGATATATATGCGAAGATTGATTTATTGGAAGTGTTACGCATAATACAATCACTTCATTAAGAAGTGAATTTGATGGTTAATAGTACTATAAATATACAAAGGATTTATTCTAAAAACGTGGCTTTTAAGAAGATAACAAAATCATCGTTGGTGTTTTTTGAATTGGTCAATGCTAAATATCCTGCATATGCGTTGGTATGCATCGATATTTTCCCTCTTATATCTGCTGACTTCGCTGCTTTTCTATAGTAACGCTTTGCTTTACCTAAATTACCGAGGTACATGTTAGCTTCAGCAATTGTAGCCCATTTCCAATGGTCTTTACTTTTTTTAGCATCTCTTAGCGCATATTGTGCAAACGAACGCATTTTTTTTGGCTCATTCTTTAATACAATACTTAAAAAAGCAAGATTAATGGCGTGATAATACTTTTGACTGTGATTTCGTTTTTTTCTAGCGAGCTTTAATCCTTCGGCGTAATAGTGAAATGCCAATTCGCCTTCTTGGGAATCTGCTGTTTTTAGGTATTCACGTTTGTGTCGTCCTCCAAAAAATCCAAGGAAATCATTTTGGTTGCCTACATGTTCAAACGCTTTCTCCAAAAAGTCCAAGGCCTTTTGTTTTTGACCTAAGCCTTCATAAGCAAAAACGATCTGTCTAATCTCATTGTCATATAAATCATTAGGATCAATTTCACCTTCGTAATATGGTAATAGTTTTTTCAATACTGCATTGTAATTACCTAAGGCCAGATTGATCTCGTTCTTATTAGTATATTGATTATAGAATTCTAAATCAGAATCTAATGTACTAATAATCAAATTATAAGAATCATTTTCTTCACTCTTTGGTTTAACCATTGTTAAATGCTTGCCATCGACTACTTCTTGACAGGATTTATTAAAACCAGCAAAACAGGAATCACGAGACACATACTCATCGTTGATTGCAAAAACCACTTTGGTATCAAAAGGAGGATTACCTTTAAATAATTTTTTCCAATCTTTTCTAAGTGTTGTAATAAAGTCGCTATCGCTGCTAAGCGCCTTGAAATTTTTATAGCGATCCAGTTTGATTAGTTTTTTGTCAATACCATTGTTTGGTGTTCCAAACATAATAAAATGACTGATCCTGCTTTGTTGCTTTTCATCAAGATCCAAGATAGCCTTTTGAGCAACCAATCCACCTAAGCTATGAGCAACAATGGCAATGCTGTCATATTCTTTAAATTTATTTTCTATTGATGTTTTTAAATACCGCCAAACGCGATCGATATCGTAAATCGAAGCCCAAATAGTTTTACCTAATTCCGGAATATTGTACGTGTATTATCC
>CAYZKX010000160.1:0-5909 GCA_964479055.1 uncultured Flavobacteriaceae bacterium | reverse complement strand
ATTTAATTCGTTGAAGGGTCAATTTGATGTCGAAGATCCTCAAGTTGGACATCAGCAGCGGTTTATGGACAAATTAAACCAGCAGCAAAAGCCAACCCATGTCGAATCGACTAAAGTGAGATCAATTTGGAAACCGTTGATGGGAGTCGCGGCTTCGTTGGCGCTATTATTCACGTTGTTTGTTACTACCCAAAGCATGGATACAGCCAGAGATCTTGCTAGTGTATCACCTGAAATGGCTGCTACCCAGGAATTCTTTACTTCAACCATACAAACCGAATTAGCCAAGTTAAAGGTTGAAGAGGATCCGGAATTTCAGGAACTAATAGTTGATGCCTTATTTCAAATTGAAGTCCTGGAACAAAATTATGAACAATTAAAAGTTGACCTAAATGAAAGTGGTGATGACAAACTAGTTATTTATGCCATGATCGACAATTTTCAAAATAGGATAGACATATTACAAAACGTATTAGAATCAATAGAAGAATTAAAACAAAACGAAATTTACAATGAAAACAGCTCTACACTCTAAAATAGTAACCTTATTATTAGTATTGCCACTACTTGCCTTCTCTAGCGGATGGAAAGGAAAACATACAAAAGAAAAAACTTTACACAAAGAATACAATGTAAGTGCCAATGCAACATTGGAAGTTGATAATAGTTACGGCAATTTGGAAATTGTTACTTGGTCTGAAAACAGAATTGTAATTGATGTGACAATTACAACCAACGGTAACAACGAGGAAAAAGTTCAAAAGAAACTTGACCAAATTGATGTAGACTTTGATGCAACTTCAAATCGTGTTTCTGCCAAAACAAGATTTAATAAAAATGGCAAATCTTGGTGGAATTGGGGTAAGAATAACGTTAATATGAAGATCAATTATGTCATTAAAATGCCAATTACTAATAATGTTGACCTGAGTAACGATTATGGAAGTATCAATTTGGACAAGTTAGAAGGTGACGCAGAAATTAGTTGCGATTACGGTAAGATCACAACCAAAGAACTTATGTCAACTAATAACGACTTAGATTTTGACTACACTAAAAATTCATATTTCGAATATATTGGTGGTGGTTCAATTAACGCTGATTATAGTGGTTACACGGTTGGAAGCACGAAGAATTTGGACATTGATGCCGATTACACAAAATCGGAGATTGAGATCGCTGAAGATATAACTTACGATTGCGATTACGGATCATTGACTGTACAAAAAGCCAATACTATAGATGGTAATGGTGATTATTTGGCTTTACGAATTGGAGAAGTGTATGATAGTGTTAATGTTGAGGCTGACTATGGTTCAATGAAGATTGATAAAATGACGGCCAATGCTGGTGATGTGACTGTAAATTCTGATTATATGAAAATCACCATCGGATTTGATGCTTCGTACTCATTTGATTTTGAATTAGATCTCCAGTATGCGTCATTTAGAGGTAAAGATGATCTAGAGGTTAATAAAGAACATATAAAATCAAGCAGTAAATATTACCAAGGATATCACGGGTCTCAAAATTCAGGAAACAAGATCAAGATAAACTCTGAATATGGAAGTGTAACATTCAATAAAAACTAATAAATATAAAATCGATCATGAAAAAACTAATTATTTTAACATTGGCATTGATTGTCTCTAATGTTACAGAGGCACAATGGAACAAAAAAATAAAAGGTAATGGTAACATGACTACTATTACTAGAACGACTGGAGAATATGACGGTGTGAAGTGTGCTGGATCATTTGACTACATTTTAGTATCAGGTGACGAAGGTAAGATCACCATTGAGGGTGAAGAAAATTTACTTGAACATATTGTCACTGAGGTGAAAAGTGGTAAGCTGGTAGTTAAAACCAAAAATAATGTAAATCTTAGTACAAGCTGGAATAAGACAATAAAGGTTACTATTCCGTTTAGAGATATTAATTCTGTTTCATTAGCAGGATCGGGTGATCTTTGGAACGAGGACAAGATCAAGACCAATAACCTTGATGTTTCTTTAGCAGGATCGGGTGATGTGATCATCGATGTAGAAGCCAATTCAGTAGATGGTAGCCTTGCAGGGTCTGGTGATTTGACTTTAAAAGGTAAAACAAACGATCTGGAAGCCAGCTTATCTGGATCTGGTGATATTCATGCATTTGAACTTGACGCCAACAATACGGTTGTAAGTATCGCTGGTTCTGGAGATGCAGAAGTGGTAAGTAATAAAAGTATTAAAGCGAGAGTTTCTGGCTCAGGTGACATTGAGTATAAAGGCAACCCATCAAAAGAAGATACGAAAGTATCTGGCTCGGGAAGCATAAGTAATTAATTGCTTTAAACCTTAATAGAATAAACCATTCAAATTGAATGGTTTTTTTTATGCATAAATGTTTAGGAATCGAATTTCCAATGTTTTCTTGGTATTTGATTAAGTAGTACTAAACCAATTACAAAAAAGATAATTAGAAACACCACTGAATATCGCATGCTTCCTGTTACTTGGGCGATATAACCATAGAGAAACATGCCTATTACAATGCCTATTTTTTCAGAGACATCATAAAAACTGAAATAAGAGGCAGTGTCTTCGGAGTTCTCTGGTATAAGTTTACTGTACGTTGATCGAGACAATGCTTGAATACCACCCATAACCAATCCAACACAGGCTGCTGTGATATAAAATTGCATTGGTGTCACAACAAAATAGGCATAAGCACAAATTACAATCCATGCAAAAATAATAAAGACCAGTGTTTTTATGTTGCCTATCTTACCGGAGAGCTTAGCTGTAAAATACGCACCTACAACAGCGATGAGCTGAATAAGTAAAATGCTAATAATCAAGCCCGCAGTAGAATCTTGTTCTCCCCAATCCAGCTCCTCAACAGCAAAGTATGTTGCAGCAAGCATAATGGTTTGTACAGCCATACTATATACAAAAAATGCTCGTAAGTACTTTTTTAGTATCACATTGTCGGCCAAGGCTTTCCATATTTTTTTAAGCTCATTATAACCATGCATAATGACAGAACGTGTGACCTTATGACCGTCGTGTGTGCCTTTGGGAAGGTATTTAAAGGTATATTGAGCAAAACCAATCCACCAAACGCCAACCATGATAAAAGCCAAACGTGTTGGTTGTCCTGCATCAGCAAAACCAAAAGTATCGTAAAAAAAGATCATAACGAGATTAACAGCCAACAGTATAACACTACCTATATAACCCAATGAAAACCCTTTTGCACTTACTTTGTCTTGCTGCTCAGGGTGCGCGATATCAGGCAAGTAAGAATTGTAGAATACCAAACTACCCCAAAATCCCACAAGTGCCAACAGATAACATAACAGACCAAAAAACAAATTGTCTAACGAAAACCAATAGAGTCCTATACATGCAAGTGCTCCCATATAGCAGAAGAATTTCATGAAATTCTCTTTATTTCCAACGTAATCGGATATGCCAGATAAAATTGGAGAGAGTACAGATACAATTAAAAAACTTAAAGCTGTAACATAACTAATAAGTGAATCATTATTAAAATCATAGCCTAGAAAAGTAACAGTATCGCTTATTTTTTGACCTGTTTCTGCATCTTTTACAATGGTTAATGCACCATAAAAAATTGGAAATACAGCAGATGAAATTACCAAAGGATACACAGAGTTGGCCCAATCATAAAAGGCCCAAGCATGGAGTAGTTTTTTATCCCCTTTTTTGAGTTTACTCATAAAAAAAACTGCTCATTAATAAGAGCAGCTTCTAAAGTAATCAAATATTTATTAATGCAATCTTAATAATCAATTAAATGAGGTCACACCAAATTTTGCAGCTTCATCTTTAGCCTTTTGGGCGTTGGCCATCAAATTGTTGATTCTAGTTTCGTTAGAAGGATGAGTACTCATGAATTCAGGTGGTGCCTCTCCTCCAGCCGCTTTCATACGTTCCCACAATTTAGCTGCTTCTTCAGGGTCATAGCCTGCTACGGCCATTAGAATTTGACCTGCTTCATCAGCTTGAGACTCATGTTTTCTACTAAACGGCAGTATACCTCCCAATTGTGATCCAATACCATAAGCCTGATTAAACATGTCTCGAGACTCAGGGTCATTTATGGCCAAGTTGCCTGCAACAGCACCCATTTGCTGAAGCATACCGGCACTCATACGTTGTTGACCATGATTGGCAAGTGCATGTACCACTTCATGTCCCATAATAGCTGCAACTCCAGTTTCTGTTTTAGCTATAGGTAATATTCCAGTATAAAATACAATCTTACCACCTGGCATACACCATGCATTGACAGTTTCATCATTAACTAAGTGGTATTCCCATTGATAGTCCTTGAGGTAATTCTCATAGCCATTTGCATTTAACCAACGTTCAGCGGCCATCGCTATACGTTGTCCAACACGTTTAATCATTTTAGCATCATTAGTACCTTCAACAACCTTGTTTTCTTTTAAAAACTGATCGTATTGCGCAAATGATGCTGCAAATAATTCTTCATTCGATACAAACGCCATTGTACTGTTCCCAGTAAATGGATTTTTATTGCAAGAAACCAAAAGGAGTATTATACAGGTGAATAGCGTTAACTTTTTGATTCTCATAAGGTCAATGGTTTTTATAGCATATTAAAAGTACGAAAAACGATTCACTAATTGAGAATAAAAATCTACTTTCCTATAATATGTAGTTCGGAAAAATTCTTGTCAATAGTCATAGTTACGGTTCCGTTCTGTTTGATATGCTCAAGCGCAATTTCTTGATTATCTAATTGAATTTCGCCTATGTCAAATGGAAGTCCGTGAATCACCATTTTAAAACTGGCGTATGAGGCTATGAATTTACCTTCTTTATGTTGGTTAATGATGATTTCATTTGGTCGCCCAGTTAATTTAAAGGTTCGCAGACTATATCGTCCTTTGGTGTAATCATACCCATCGTGAGCATCATCAAACAATTGTGAATGTTCTTTCCCTAATTTAAAATAAACATCCAGCGTAACCAATTCAATTTCTTTTTCACCCACATACTGTTGAACCGGATATTTTGGTATAATAGCGCCTTCCTTTACAAACATAGGTATGTGATCTATATCGGCATCTACCCACATTTCTTTACCTCCTTTAATTAATTTATCATTCCACCAATTGTACCAATTACCGCGAGGCACATACATGCGTCTTCCTTTAGCGTTTGGTTCCAAGACTGGACAAACTAGAATTTTGTTGCCATAGATAAATTCATCCGTTCGGTAGTGTGTATGCTGATCTTCCTGATCAAATAATACTAACGATTGTAACAGTGGTGTTCCATGTTCTACATAATTCCAAAAGGCAGTGTATAAATATGGTAAAAGTTGGTAGCG
This sequence comes from uncultured Flavobacteriaceae bacterium, assembly GCA_964479055.1. Classification (GTDB taxonomy): domain Bacteria; phylum Bacteroidota; class Bacteroidia; order Flavobacteriales; family Flavobacteriaceae; genus CAYZKX01. The sequence goes on along the minus strand of CAYZKX010000160.1, from coordinate 537 downwards.
CAATTCAATGTATGTGCGTACGATATCGGTAACATCTTCATCAAAAGCCCAAGGTTCTTGATCGCCATGATCTCCTGATGAATGAACGCGACAAAACGGATGAAATATTCCAAGTTGAATCCAACGTGTAAATAATTCTCCTTGAGGTTGTTCAGCAAAACCACCAATATCACTGCCTACAAAAGAAAATCCCGACATTGCCATACGTTGTGCTTGCGTATTGGCTATTGATAAGTGCTCCCAGGAGGCCACATTATCTCCGGTCCATGAAGAGGTGTAGCGCTGAGTTCCAGAATAAGCTGCTCTGGTAATTACAAAGGGACGCTTGGGATATGCAAATTTTTTGAGTCCTTGATAGGTGGCGCGAGCCATTTGCATACCGTAGATATTATGAGCTTTTCTATGGCTACACGGATTGCCATCATAATCATGGCGAACATCATTAGGAAATGTTTTATTTGGAACCTCCATAACAGCAGGTTCATTCATATCATTCCAAACCCCTTTTATACCAATGTCCTCAATGAGTTCTTTAAA
>CAYZKX010000159.1:335-5939 GCA_964479055.1 uncultured Flavobacteriaceae bacterium | reverse complement strand
ATCATACTTGATTCATAAACCGGTGATTTATATTTCTCAAGCCCATATCCAATTGCGGCTGAAACCAGCAAAGCAATAGCAATAAGTTTAATATTTACTAATATGGCTTTTGAGGCATAGATAAAAATGGAAAATAACGATTTAAAAATCCAACCAATGAGTTTAAAAAGTTTGTTAAATCGTTCCCCTATATAATTGAAAATAACCAATAAATCGACTTCATCATCGCGATACGGCTGTTGTTCGTTATTCATATGTTGGTTTTAGTTAAATATCTGTTCAAGAATTTTTCTGGTAATCAAGTATGTTGGCTTCACCCCGCTTGTACCTAATCCTCCAGAAGCTAAAGTGCTGCCCGTTTTTAAGGGGTTGTCACTAGCATAATAAGCATATCTTACTTTTACATCAGGGCTTATACTGTTTCTAACTTTTGATGCTGCTTGTATAGCCTTTTGATAATGCGCGCCTTCCATTTCTAATCCAATGACATTCCATGTAGAGTCGTGAAAAAATTTCAAGATCTCCTTGTTTTGTAAAGAAGTGCCTAAAACAGTAACCATAGCGCCTTCGTATACCGAAACATCATGTCCTTTAAAATCCTCCTTTTGAAGCTCATTCGTAAAGGGATAATTATCGGCCGTACCTTCATTAATGTGAGCCGAAGGAATCATAATATCTCCTTTATCGCCTTCTAATATTCCTGCCTTTCCCATCACTGAAACCGATTTAATATTGAGATGCGTGTTACCTGTGCTTTCGTTAAATGGTTTAAGCAATTCATCTATGGTTTCATAGGCTTGCTCACCAAATGCATAATCCATTACGAATATAATAGGATTTTCCGAATCCTTGTCTTTTTTGTTAATGTTTAAATCAACTTTGCTAAAATCTATTTTTGACGTGTCAAATATTTGCACATCAATGTTGGTTCCTGATTTATCTTTTATATAAATCATTCCTTCTTTTAACGCCAGTTCATTAACTTTATTTCTTAATGTTCCATTAGATGAATGGCTTAACTTTTCGTAAATATCGAAGATGTCATTTTGTGCGTTCAGTGATTTAAGTGCCTTAGGAGCGTGAATGGTGTTCATAACGCTGTGAAGATTAGCGCTTATGACGTGCAATGGGCGGTCTAATAACTGATGGCTTTTAAGCGTTTGTTTTATGGTTGTAGCCCATTCTTCCCCATGAATATGATGACCCAGACGTTCCCTTAATACTGGACTAAAAGTAACCGTGCGTTTAGTATTTTTTAAACTCTCTTCTATGGCCAGCTTACCAAGCCAATAAATAATATGTAATAGTCGCTCGGGTTGATCAGAAGTGCTAAAACTTTGGTATATGGATTGAATTTCTTCGAAGGTGCGTCCTAAAATATTACCGGCATGTGTAATAGCAATTTCTCTTTCGTTTTGAGTTAGCTTTTGTTTTGAAGTTACTGCTTTTTCAAGTTTAGTCCAATCGCGTGTAGTGTGCCCTTTTTCATTGATCAACACCCTGTTGCTTATTTTATGTGACTCAATGAATAGGAACGTAAGATGAGTAAGTATGTCATAGATCTCAGAACGACCGCGTGTAATTTCGATATTCATTTGTTCGCTGTCGATTCTATAGCAATTTCTACGTCTTTTCAATGGTATTATCACTTCAAAATGGGAGCTCCCATAACCTTCATCGCTAGTAAGATTAATAAACCGACACTCTTCAATGCCCTTTGGTAGTCTATCAATTACATAAAGCAACCCGTCAAGTTCTGCTTTCTCCTCTGCAATACTGCCGTAGATCTCAGGTCTTAATAGAAGTAAGCCCTCGCGAAGCGTTTCTCCTGAAACGCCCATGGGTTTATAGAATCCTCTATTAAACAAGTGTCGCATGGTAATATACATGCGTTCAATGGCGTTTGTACTTTCCTGTGCTCGTGTTCTGCCTTCGTGTCTTTTGCTCATTTAACTTATTTAACCAGCAAAGATAAACTAAATCACCAGATTCAGCTCGTATAATGCATCAGCAATTTCTCTGTTGTTAGACAATCTAGGCACTTTGTTTTGTCCACCTAATTTGCCTAAGGACTTCATATATTCATTAAAACCGTTCTTTTTAACTGGTGTAATTTTTAATGGTTGAAGTATTTTTCCTTCAATTAGATCAAAATAATACGTGTTCTGTTTCTGCAAAGATCGGTCAATCTCATTAATTATATCTGTAAGGTCGTTTGGGAGGTCTTCAAATTCAACAAACCACTCGTGATATGGAAGTCCTTCTGAAGGATTGATTTGCGGCGCAACTGTAAATTCAGTCACTTGAATTGATCTTGATTTCGTTCCCTCAGTGAGCGCTTCTTCAACTTCTTTACCAATAACATGTTCGCCAAAAGCAGAGATAAAATGTTTAATTCTACCCGTAACCCGTATTCTATATGGCTTGATAGAAGTAAATTCAACCGTATCGCCTAGATTATAGGCCCACAATCCAGCATTGGTGGATATGATCATCACATAATTCACTCCGGTTTTTACGTCTTTAATGGTAAGGCGATTGAAATTGTTTTTTTGGTAATCATCAATGTCAATGAATTCATAAAAAATTCCAGAATTCAATTGGAGCAACATGCCCTTTTCGCTTTGCGAATCCTGGAACGCGAAAAATCCTTCACTTGCAGGATACAGTTCTATACCGTCTACAGGTCTACCAATAAGGGATTCAAACTTGGCTTTGTAGGGATCGTAATTAACGCCACCATAAATAAATAAACTGAAGTTTGGGAATAATTCGCCAATAGGTTTTCCAGATTTTGATTTCAGTTTCTCAAAATAAGTTTGAACCCAAGATGGTATGCCGCTGATAATAGTCATGTTCTCATTGATTGTCTCCTCAACAATTTTATTGACTTTTGTTTCCCAGTCATCAATGCAATTGGTTGCCCAGCTAGGCATTCTGTTTTTTTGTAAATATCCTGGTACGTAGTGCGCCGCAATCCCCGAAAGTCGTCCAGTTTTAATTCCATTTACTTCTTCCAGAATTGGACTTCCTTGTAAAAAGATCATTTTACCGCCTACAAAAGCGCTTTTATTAGTCTCGGCCACATACATCAAGATGGCGTTTCGTGCGGATTCTACATGATTGGGCATACTGTCTTTGGTAATAGGAATATATTTAGAGCCCGAGGTGGTTCCTGAGGTTTTAGCAAAATATATTGGCATTCCTTTCCAAAGTACGTTTTTTTCACCTTCAACTACTCTATCTACATATGGTTTCAAGCCTTCATAATCTCGAATTGGTACACGCTCAACAAAATCAGCATGTGTTTTAATGCTGTCAAATCCATGGTCCTTTCCAAAGCTTGTATGGCAACCACTATGGATTAGATTTTGAAACACTTTAGTTTGCGTTTCAAATGGAGTGTTGGCCCAGCTTTTTATTCGCAATTGAATAAATTTAGCATAGGGTTTAGCCAAAAGTGCTTTGAGTGATCTGGTTTTGTTTAAGCTCATTTATTCAAAGTCAATAAACGTTGTTGGATCAATTGGATAGCCATTACTCCATAATTCAAAATGAAGATGAGGGCCTGTTGTCAATTCGCCAGTATTTCCTGAAATAGCAATTACTTCGCCTGCTTTAACTATATCTCCTTGTTCTTTTGTAAGTGTAGCGTTGTGTTTGTAAACCGACAAAAGTCCATCGCCGTGCTCAATAACCACTACATAGCCTGTTTGTGTGGTCCATTCGGCTAGAACTACGGTGCCATCGGCAGTGGCTTTAACTGGAGTTTCACTAGCTACGACTACATCTACGGCATAGTGTTTTGAGCTTACATCATAGCCTTCACTTATGGTTCCGTTGACAGGGGGAAACAGCACAAAATTTACTTTTGACGTGGCCGATTCGAACAAACTATATTTATCTTCTTTATCAATCTTTGCTCTTAATATGGAGTCCTCTTTGGAGGGTTTTAAATTGAACTCGCTATTGTCAATCTCGGCCGCCTTAATAATAGAATCTTGATTAATATTCACGCTGGCGATCTCACCGGTTAATACCTGTTTTATGCGATTTAAATACTCTTCATTGGCATTTATTACTGTTTGCAATGAATCTGTAACATAGTTTAATTCAGTAGCTTGCTTTTTTAGTGCTGTTGATGAATAGCCTGGTATATATTCTTTTAATGGAGAATAAGCAATGAGTAATATAGTGGCCGAAATAATTAAAATAGCTGCTAAGGCGGATACTACAAAAACATTTAGTCGAGTCAATTTTAAAGCAAATCGTTCTTCAAATGTTTCCTCATTCAGAATAACTAGTCTATACTTATGCAGGAGTTTTCTTGAGAATTTTCTTTTTTCTTTTTTCTTCGAAGACATAGTGGTACAAAATTAGTTAAAATTAGACCATTGAAATTGTTAAGCCATTCTAAAGTTTTTTAATAAACGTATTAATTAAACTATAATTATTAACTTTGCTTCAAATTAAAACATATGTCTTTAGCAATTTTACCTTTAGCAATGGGGCCGTGGCAAATAGTATTAATTGTTGTGGTTGTATTATTAATCTTTGGCGGAAAGAAAATTCCGGAATTAATGCGTGGTTTAGGTAGTGGAATAAAGGAATTTAAAGATGCTAGTAAAGAGGAACCAAAAGAACAAGAAGACAAAGAGTAATATAATTTTAAGTGTTAATATAAAAGGCCAGATGTAAAGTCTGGCTTTTTTTATTGTTATTTTATCTTAATAGACCTAATGATCGCCTCAAGCTCAAATATGCTATTGCGCTTATTTGAAGCTGGTGCATAAGTGAACCCTTCTGCTACAATTAAACGGTCATTTTGTTTGTCTTCTATAATATAGTTTATAAACGGTCCTGCCATATAGGCATTTTTGACCTCCCAGGTACTTTTGGTTTCCAATGTGGGTTTGTTGTCAATAATGGTCTCATTCAAAAATGGCGTGTAAGCCATTTCAGTAATCATGTGCGATCCTTCTACAGGTCCAGGAATATATTTTTCGCCAATAGAATCACGAAGTCTTATTATTTGATTGATTGTAGAGTCATTCTTCTGAATGGCATCCATAGGTAATTGGAATAACATGAGATTCATGCTTCCAATTTCAGTGTCTTTTCTAATCCAAAAAAAACCGTTGTCCTCTGTAGCGACGCGATACACAGAAGGGAAGTTAATAGTTAAGCCTAAGCTGTTTTCAATATTACTGTGTTTGTGTAATGATTTTTTAATGCGCCTTTGTTTTTCGATAATTTCTTCGTTCTTAAATGAGGACACTATACGTCTACCTTCCGTTTTTATCAATTCAATGATTTCGTCATCATTTTGTCCGGTAATTAAAATAACCCGTTGTGGTTTAGCATATACGTTTTTTAGAAACTTAACCTCTTTGTCCTTTCCTTTTTCAATTTTAAGAACAATACGATTTTTAGTAGCAAAGTCAGAAAATACCTGAGGAGGTATATGGCTCATTGTGAAAAGCGGTTCTTCTTGTGGAAGTCCATAAACTGGTGCGCCCAAAACTTCACGAATAGCCTCACCAACATTACCTTGCCACAACACATTATCAACTACTACAGTTAAGCTGTTAATATTCCCTGAAG
>CAYZKX010000159.1:0-325 GCA_964479055.1 uncultured Flavobacteriaceae bacterium | reverse complement strand
CATACAATGACCGCTTGAAGAATTTTTTTCATTTTTACTTATGGGTTATTTAGAAACTACTAAAATAGTTCCTGGTTTTAAATTGCTACCACTAATATCGTTCCATTCTTTGATATTTTGAATAGAAACTCCAGGAAATTTTTGTGATATACTCCACAACGAATCCCCTTTTTTTACCATATAAGTGGATTTACCTTCCCTGTTTTTAGACGTTTTGGTCTTGGTTGAAGATGAAGTGACAACCGACGTATTCGGTTTACGTGGATAAATTGTAAGGCGTTGGCCAACACGTATATTATTGCTTCTAAGTCCATTCCAGCGTTTT
>CAYZKX010000158.1:0-5992 GCA_964479055.1 uncultured Flavobacteriaceae bacterium | reverse complement strand
AATTCAATGAAAACAACACCTGGATAAATATCCCTCAAAACCAGTTTATTTTTAATCTGGCGTTTATGGGTGATATGATTTTTGAAAGACCTTTAGGTAAATCAAAATCGCCTATCTCATTAATTCCCTATGTGAATTCATTGGCTGGCAAGGATTACGATGCCGATGACACCACAACAGACTTCAAAATTGGGGGCGATGCAAAAATGACCATTGGTAGTAGTTTAAATTTAGATTTTACTGTTAATCCTGATTTTTCGCAGGTCGAAGTAGATCAGCAAGTCGTCAATTTAACGCGATTTGAAATCGGGTTACCAGAGCGCCGACAGTTTTTTATAGAAAACGCCGATCTCTTTGGAGACTTTGGAAATGCCAGAGATGCCAATCCATTTTTCTCAAGACGTATTGGAATAGGGCAAGATCTCGATGGTAATAATATCGAAAACGATATAATTGCAGGTATACGATTGAGTGGTAAGGTAAATAATAATTTACGGGTCGGAGTTCTTAACATGCAAACGGTTGAAGATGAAGACAACGAAATTCCTACAGCTAATAATGCCGTTTTAACCCTGCAGCAAAAACTATTCAGCCGATCTAATGTTAGTGTTATGTTTATAAATAAACAAGCGACTAAAGACTACGATTTTTTGGCTGATGAAGACAAATACAATCGTGTGGTTGGAATTGATTACCGCCTGGCCTCTGCCGATAATACTTGGACTGGCAAGTATTATTTTCATAAGTCTTTTTCCCCTAATGTCAGCAACAATGATTATTCAACTGGGGCCTCAACAACATATAATAGTAGAAACTGGAGCTTTAGGGTAAGTGGTTTATTTGTAGGTGATAATTTTAGGTCGGATCTCGGGTTTATTCGTCGCACCGATATCTTTAAAATTAATCCTAATTTAAGGCGTAATTTTTGGCCAAAAAAAGGAAAAATTCAGCAGCATAGTGTATCGATCACACCTATTGTAATTTGGCGACCTGAATTGGATTTTGAAAATTCCGATTATACCATTATTACAAGATGGGAAGCAAATTTTCAAAATAGTGCTCGTGCTTCAGCTGAAATGTTTAATCGATTTGTCAAACTTTATGATGAATTTGATCCAACTGGTACCGAAGGAGCTACTCCTCTCCCACCAGGTGATTATGAATACACAAGTTTTGGAGCCAATTTTAGGTCAGATCAAAGAAAGGTTTTTTCATACGGTATTTCGCCATCTGGAGGTCAGTTTTTTAATGGCAATATTTATTCCTTACGTGCCGATATCAATTATAGAATTCAGCCTCATTTTAATATGTCACTTTTTGCTAATTATGACAGTATCAATCTTCCTGACCCTTATCCGGATGCCAATATTGTTCTTATAGGATCTCGGTTTGATGTTACCTTTAGCAGGAGTGTATTTTGGGCAACTTTTATTCAATACAATAACCAAAGTGATAATTTTGGTATAAATTCACGATTGCAATGGCGTTTTGCACCACTTTCTGATTTATTTTTGGTGTATAATGACAATTATTTTACCGATAATGTATTTGCCCCTCGAGTGCGCTCAATCAATCTTAAAATAACCTACTGGTTAAATATTTAATAATGGAGAACAACATTCCTCTTTTTACAGACGATACAATTGTATTTGGACTGTTAATGCTTGCGTTGGGTCTAATTTTTTATACTGAATCTATTCAAACTGGATTTTGGCCTAAATTTTATAAGATCGTTCCTGGTCTTTTTGTGGCGTATATGTTACCAGCCGTTTTAACCACAACGGGATTAATTGCGCCGGAATGGGAAACTGTTAATGAGGCTGGTGAGGTAACACAACACAGTACAAATCTCTATTATGTAGCCAGTAGATATTTACTTCCAGCTGCATTGGTCCTAATGACCTTAAGTATTGACCTAAAGGCCGTTTTTAATTTGGGTTGGAAGGCTTTGATCATGTTTTTTACAGGCACTGTTGGCATTGTGATTGGTGGTCCAATTGCAATCCTCCTTATTTCGACATTTTCACCGGAAACCGTAGGTGGTGTTGGTCCTGATGCTGTTTGGAGAGGGTTATCTACACTAGCTGGAAGCTGGATTGGTGGAGGTGCTAATCAAACAGCTATGCTAGAAATATATGGTTATAACCAAAAATTATACGGCGGAATGGTATTTGTTGATATTGTTGTGGCTAATATCTGGATGGCGCTATTATTAATTGGTATTGGAAAACGTAATAAAATTAACAACTGGCTTAAAGCAGACACATCGGCAATTGAAGAACTTAAAGAAAAAGTGTCAACATTTGCTCAAAAGGTGAAACGTAATCCAACGTTAACCGATTATATGATCATAGCTGCAATAGCCTTTGGCACAGTGAGTCTTGCACATCTGTGTTCAGGTTTTTTAGCCCAAACCTTTGAAAGTGTTGTTTCTGGAATTGAAAACGCAACAACCAAAAATATCTTTACTTTCTTGAGTTCCAAATTTTTCTGGATGATTAGTATTGCCACAATCATCGCCATTCTATTATCTTTTACAAAGGCCAAGAATTATGAAGGTGCTGGAGCCAGTAAAATAGGTAGTATATTTATCTACATTCTGGTTGCTAGTATTGGAATGAAAATGGATTTGACGCTTATATTTGACAATGCCGGCTTAATATTAATTGGTTTAGTTTGGATGACCATTCATGCCTTACTTTTGATTCTCGTAGCAAAACTCATAAAGGCTCCTTATTTCTTTATGGCCGTAGGAAGTCAGGCCAATGTAGGTGGAGCGGCCTCTGCACCAATAGTGGCTTCCGCCTTTCACCCATCCTTGGCAACTGTAGGTGTTTTACTAGCAGTATTTGGGTACGCCATTGGGACAGTTGCTGCAATTGGATGTACCATTTTAATGCAATTAGCTGCAGGCGGTTAACTTATAACATGGTCTACTTTAAATTTTTATTAAAGGCTTTTTAATATGATATTTGCAGGATGAAATTCAAACTAATGAAACGACTTATTATTGTTTTTATAATTGCATTTTTTTGGGCCTGTGAAAAACAAATTCAACCAAATTTAACCGTTACAGGAAAAGTAATCGGATTAAAAAAGGGAACATTGTATCTTGAACGTGTTCAAGACACCTCTCTAGTAATTTTGGATTCCATGATCATTAATGGTCAGCCCGATTTTGTGTTGCAAACATTCATTGATGAACCTGAAGTATTACATCTTAGTTTGAATTCAAATAGCAAAGACATTCCAAGAGTTACTTTTTTTGCCGATTCGGGCACCACAACTATTCACACTACTTTAAAGCGATTTTTACACGATGCGAAGATCGAAGGATCACCACAACAAGATCTTCTCAATTCGTATAATGAGATGATCGCTCAATTCAATGATAAGAATTTAGAATTGATCAAAGCACAATTTGAAAATGCCAATGATTCGATTAAATTAGATTCTATAGGCCGTGTTACGGATAACCTGCTCAAATCAAAATATCGATACACTTTTAATTTTGCAATGACCAACAAGGATAGTGAAGTTGCACCTTATCTTGCGCTTTCTGAGGTTTATGACGCCAATATTACATATCTGGACACCTTATATAATGTTCTTCCTCAAAACATTGCGCAATCACGCTATGGCAAACAGCTTCAGGAATATATAGCAGCCATTAAAAATGACACTATAAATCCATAAAAAAAAGCGCTTAAAGCGCTTTTTTTTTACAATTTATTCAGTTTTTCTATCAAGGCTCTGCCCCTATCTTCTAGCTCTTTGTTTACAGCCTTTAAATGTGATTGCCTATTTTCAACACTTTTATCATTTACTTTGGCAATAAGATCGTCAAAAATATCAATGGCTTCATCAACAATGGCTTCCGATTTTTTCTTATCCGAATCCGGATTTGCAAACTCCCAAATATAGGTGGCTTCGATAATATCACCTAATACGTAATTAATGTCTTTTTTTAAATCTCTAATACTCCCCATAATTCAATAATTTATTACACCACAAAAGTACGTATTATTACACATATACTTCCAGTAATTCGGCCTTTTCTGAATACAATTTGAACGACACAATGGAAGCAGGTACAAGAATGGTTTCACCTTTTTCAATAATAGTTGTCTCATCCAATAATTGCACTTCCACGCTACCTTCCATGCACATATAAATAATAAATGAATCAAACTCATTATGTTTGCTCACTGTTCCAGACAAGGGTATGAAATTAGTTGTAAAGTAAGGACACTTTACCATTTGATTGGAGTGGTTTTCTGTTTTCAAATAATCCTTTTTGAAATCGTTCTCCATGTCAAAATCAATAGCATCGATGGCTAGTTCATTATGCAATTCTCTGGCGTTTCCTTGATCATCAACACGATCCCAATCATAAATACGATAAGTGATATCACTAGTTTGTTGAATTTCGGCCAAAAGGACTCCAGCACCAATGGCATGTATCCTTCCTACTTCAATAAAATAGGTGTCTCCTTTTTTGACTTGATCAAAATTTAATATTTGGGTAAGTGATTTTTCCTTAACATGATGCAAATAACTATCCTTTGAAACTTTTTTGTTGAAACCAACAATGAGATGTGCGTTTTCTTCAGCTTGCATGACGTACCACATTTCAGTCTTTCCAAATGAATCGTGCCGTTCTTTGGCCAATTGATCATTAGGATGTAGCTGAATACTCAAATCATCCTTTGCATCAATGAACTTTATCAATAAAGGGAATTTATCACCGAACCTCTTAAAATTCTTTTCACCTAGCAGATCACCCTTAAATTGTTGTACCAAATCACTTAATTGCTGGCCTTTTAAAAAACCATTACTAACAATAGAAACATCACCTTTAACAGCACTAATCTCCCAACTTTCACCAATTCGAGTGAATGGTGTATGTTTATTTAAAATGCTTTTTAGTTTAGTCCCTCCCCAAATGCGATCTTTAAAAATGGGAGCAAACTTAAGTGGATATAATTTTACCGACATCTTAACTTCCAGAATAGGTTACAAAATTTCTTGGAGTCTCATAAAGTGTTACTTCAAGATCATGTAAAGGGTTTAAATGGGTTCTTAATTTATTGAATATCACCACTACAATATTTTCGGCTGTGGGATTAAGATTAGCAAATTCTGCAACTTCCAGATTAAGATTCTTATGATCAAAAGCATCCTCAACTTCAGTTCTAATAAGATCCTTTAATTCTTTAATATCCATCACATATCCTGTTTCAGGATCTATATTGCCTGTTACACTCACGATCATTTCATAATTATGTCCATGATAATTTGGATTACTACATTTTCCAAAAACATCACGGTTTTTGGCATCATCCCAATCTTTACGATACAAGCGATGGGCAGCATTAAAATGTGCGCGTCTGTTAACAGTTACTCTCATGATCAATAGTTAAATATTCATAAAATTTATCAAAAATAATTTTAAACCAGGCCGTATAGTGATCTGGATTAACTTTCATATCCGCTTTAATAGCTTCCAATGACATCCATTTCCACTGACCAACCTCCTCAGGGTTTGGTTTAGCATCATCATTGTAATGACCCACAAGTACATGGTCAAATTCATGTTCCGTTAAACCATTATCAAAAGGAGCTTTGTAAATGAATGAAGTTACTTCTTTGAGCTCTACAGCAAAACCCATCTCCTCAAGCAAACGTCTTTTACCAGCTTCAATATTAGATTCATGATCCCGCTGATGACTACAACAAGTATTCGTCCATAATCCAGGTGAATGGTATTTATCAAGTGCACGCTGCTGCAACATCAATTCATTGTTATCATTGAAAATAAAAACTGAAAAAGCACGATGAAGCAAAGCTTTTTCATGTGCCATCATTTTGGGCATTAAACCAACTTTATTGTCATTTTGGTCAACCAGAATTACATATTCTTCCATATCCTACAAAATTACCAATGAAATATTGATTAAATGTCAAGGTAATCATAAAAATAAAATAATGA